>NZ_JBFUFP010001871.1:0-502 GCF_056403375.1 Rhizobacter sp. P2_H2 | reverse complement strand
ACACCACGAAGGCTGTCACGAAGGGCTACGCGATCGGCTCGGCGGGCCTGGCGGCACTGGTGCTGTTCGCCGACTACACGCATGCGCTGGCGGCGCGCGGCATGACGGTCAGCTTCGACCTGTCGGAGCCGCGCGTGATCGTCGGCCTGTTCATCGGCGGGCTGATCCCGTACCTGTTCGGCGCGATGGCGATGGAAGCCGTCGGCCGCGCGGCCGGCGCGGTGGTCGAGGAGGTGCGCCGCCAGTTCCGCGACATCAAGGGGATCATGGACGGCAGCGGCAAGCCCGAGTACGGCCGCGCCGTCGACATGCTGACCACCGCGGCGATCAAGGAAATGATCATCCCGAGCCTGCTGCCGGTGGTCGTGCCGATCGCGGTCGGCATGCTGCTCGGCCCGGCCGCGCTCGGCGGGTTGCTGATGGGCACCATCGTCACCGGCCTGTTCGTCGCGATCTCGATGTGCACCGGCGGCGGCGCCTGGGACAACGCGAAGAAGTACAT
>NZ_JBFUFP010001870.1:0-502 GCF_056403375.1 Rhizobacter sp. P2_H2 | reverse complement strand
GCGCGAGATCGTGACCCAGAACCTGCAGGGATATACCGCCGTCAAGGGAGGAGCCGATGCGTTGCTGCACCTGGGCCAGAAGCGGTCGCGCTCCATGTCGTTCAAGTTGGACTTCGTAGCAGGCGAGGTCGCCAACTCGTATCGCGTTTCGCTGACTCCAAAGACGGACGACAGTCTGTTGATCGTCAGCGAAAAGGCCTACTACCACGACCGGCGCAAGTATCCCGAGAAGCCTTTTGATCTGCCGGTGAGCGCATTGTCCAAAGAGTCGCGTCTTGGCGAAGCGGAACACATCTGCGCCAAGCAAGCTCTGCAGGACCTGGAGAGTTATCGCGTCTATCACTTCCATGACACAAGCGACACGGCAGCCGTCAAGCTCACCGCGGATGTCGACGACAACCGCTTCTTGCGCCCCCAAGCCGAGAATCTGGCGCCATATCTGTTCTGGATGCGCGACAAGCATCCCGACCACTACCGCAATATCGTCGAGACGGTGCGGCAC
>NZ_JBFUFP010001869.1:0-504 GCF_056403375.1 Rhizobacter sp. P2_H2 | reverse complement strand
CTGGAGCTGCAGGGCCGCAGCGATGCGCGGGCCCTGGCCACCGAGATGCTGCGCCGTGTCGGGCTGGGTGAGCGGCTGTCGCACTACCCGAAGGTGCTGTCGGGCGGCGAGCAGCAGCGCGTGGCGCTGGCGCGCGCCTTCGTCGTGAAGCCGGCGGTGCTGCTGGCCGACGAGCCCACCGGCAGCCTCGATTTCGCGACCGGCGAGAAGGTGATGGAGCTGATGTTCGAGCTGAACCGCGAATCGGGCACGACGCTGGTGCTCGTCACGCATGACCGCAGCATCGCGGCGCGGTGTGACAGGCAGCTGCACATCGAGGCGGGGAGGTTGAATCAGCAGGTTCTTGCGTAGTTCTGTGCTTGCAAAGGCGCGTGGGGGGAGGCTGTGGCTCGCCGGCCGGTGCGGTCATCGCCCCTGGCGGGGCGATGACTTCCCTCCGCTGACTGGTTTCATGGCCCGTCGCCCAAACTCCCTCCGTTCGCTTCGCTCACTGTGGTCAAACAG
>NZ_JBFUFP010001868.1:0-507 GCF_056403375.1 Rhizobacter sp. P2_H2 | reverse complement strand
GCTCCGCCTGCTGCGCCCGCACATGGCTGACGAAGTTGTCGGCCATCGACAACGCGGCGGCCGCGCTGTTTTCCACCTGCGAAAGCAGGTCGGTTTCGCTCATCGTGCCCTGGCGCAGCCGCCACAGTTCGAGCACGCCGAGGATGTTGGAGTGCGGGGCGCGCAGGTCGTGGTTGAGCAGGCGCAGCGCTGCATCAAGCTGCTCCCGCAACAGTTGCTCGGCGGTGCAGTCGCGCACGGCAATCGTCCAACCGGACGGTCCACCGAAGACCCCGGCCCGGACCGTCACCCTGACGACGAGGCGCCGATGCTGCGTGTCCTGGGATTCGCATTCGAAGCCGTGCTGCGGCGCATCGCCTTGCGGCCACAACGCCGCACGGTCGCTCCGGCGCACCGTGCCGTTGAACACGTCGGCAACCTCGCGCCCCGGCAGGGGGCCGCCGAAGCACGCCGTGGCTGCAGCGTTCGCATGCTCGATGCGGCCTCGCGCATCCACCAGCAGAACCG
>NZ_JBFUFP010001867.1:0-509 GCF_056403375.1 Rhizobacter sp. P2_H2 | reverse complement strand
GGACCGCCCCCTTCGCGCTGCCGGCGATGGTGACGCTGTTCGTCTGGGGCATCGTCTCGTTCGCGATCGGCCCGGCCGCGCAGGTGCGGGTGCTCGACACCGCCGTCGGGGCGCCCAACCTCGCCTCGACGCTGAACCAGGGCGCCTTCAACCTCGGCAACGCCGGCGGCGCCTGGCTCGGCGGCCTGCTGATCGCCGCCGACCGGCCGCTCACCGATCTGTGCTGGCTCGGCGCCGGCGTCGCGGTGCTGGCGCTCGGGGTCGTGCTGGTGTCGGCGCAGATGGACAAGCCGGGGCGGCTGGCGGCGGCTTGATCGAGCGTGCAAAGGCGTGGGTGGGGAGGCTGTGGCTCGCCGGCCGGGTCGGTCATCGCCCCTGGCGGGGCGACGACTCCCCTGCGCTGACTGGTTTCATGGCCCGTCGCCGAAACTCCCGCCACTCACTTCGTTCGTTGTGGTCAAACAGTCGGCGACAGTCAGTTCACGAAGCGTGCTGGCGCACGCGGGCCA
>NZ_JBFUFP010001866.1:0-510 GCF_056403375.1 Rhizobacter sp. P2_H2 | reverse complement strand
GGCGGGCGCGCTGGTCGCGTTGCGCTGGGCGGGGTGGCCGTACGTCGCACTCGCGCTGGCCGGCGTGCTGCTCGGCACGATCGCCTGCGGCCGCTGGTTCCGGCGCCGGCTCGGCGGCATCACCGGCGACACGCTGGGCGCCACGCAGCAGATCACCGAGTTGCTGGCGCTGCTGGGCTGGGTGGTCGCGCTGCGCTGGGCATGAACCGCATCGAGGCCTGGCGCCATCCGCGGCCCGACGGCGTGGCGGGCCGGTGCATCGGCCACACCGACGTGCCGGTGGACCGGCGCCGCGCGAAGCGCCTCGCGCACCGCATCCGCCGCGCGGCGCGGTGCGAAGGCTGGCCGAAGGGCGTCTGGACCTCGCCGCTGCGGCGCTGCGCCGACGTGGGCCGCTGGCTCGCGCGCTGGGGCTGGACACACCGCATCGATGCGCGGCTGTGCGAGCTGGATTTCGGCGACTGGGATGGCCGGACCTGGGTCGAGATCGGCGCGGCACCGGTCGACGCC
>NZ_JBFUFP010001865.1:0-510 GCF_056403375.1 Rhizobacter sp. P2_H2 | reverse complement strand
CCAGTACCTGACGATGCGTGCGGTGCTGGCGGCGATGACCGCGCTGCTGATCGGCCTCGCGTTCGGCCCGATGGTGATCCGCCGCCTGAGCGCGCTGAAGATCGGCCAGCCGATCCGCGAGTACGGCGTGCAGGCCCACCTGAGCAAGAGCGGCACGCCGACGATGGGCGGCGTGCTGATCCTGCTGGGCATCGGCATCTCGACGCTGCTGTGGTTCGACTGGAGCAACCGCTTCGTCTGGATCGTGATGCTGGTGACGCTCGGCTTCGGCGCGATCGGCTGGGTCGACGACTGGCGCAAGGTGGTGCACAAGAACCCCGAGGGCATGCGCTCGCGCGAGAAGTACTTCTGGCAATCGCTGCTCGGGCTGGTGGCGGCGCTGTACCTCGCGTTCAGCGTGTCGGAAACCTCCAACCTGCGCGTGCTGGAGCTGTTCCTGCGCTGGGTGCAGAGCGGCTTCTCGAACGACCTGCCGCCCAAGGCCGACCTGATGGTGCCGTTCTTCAAGAG
>NZ_JBFUFP010001864.1:0-512 GCF_056403375.1 Rhizobacter sp. P2_H2 | reverse complement strand
GCGCGGCACGCCGCGCCGGACCGCTGCCGCTGTCGCACGCGCAGCAGCGCCAGTGGTTCCTGTGGCAGCTCGATCCGGGCAGCTCGGCGTACCACGTGCGCTTCGGGCTGACGTTGCGCGGCGTGCTCGACACCGTCGCACTGCAGGCTGCGCTCGACGCGCTGGCGGCGCGCCATGAGCCGCTGCGCACCCGGTTCGACCTGGCCGACGACGGCACGCCGCGCCAGTTCATCCAGCCGCCGCAGCCGGTCGCGCTCGCCGCGTTCGATCTGCAGCCCCTGCTCGACACCCCGTTCGACCTGCGCCGCGGCCCGCTGTGGCGCGTCGGCCTGCTGCGCGTGCGCGACGGCGAGCACCAGCTCGTCGTCGTGATGCACCACATCGTCTCCGACGGGGCGTCGATGCAGTTGTTCGTCGACGAGCTGGCGGCCGGGTATGCGGCGCGCGTGGCCGGCGAGCCGCGCTCGCTCGCCGCGCCGCCGGTGCAGTACGCCGACCACGCGGCGTGGCAG
>NZ_JBFUFP010001863.1:0-512 GCF_056403375.1 Rhizobacter sp. P2_H2 | reverse complement strand
GTGGAAGCTCGGGCGGCGCAAGGTGGACGACGGCGCGATCCTCGTGATCGCGAAGGACGACCGGGCGTTGCGCATCGAGGTGGGCTACGGCCTGGAGGGCGTGCTCAACGATGCCACCTGCAAGCGCCTCATCGACGAGGTGATCGTGCCGCGGCTGCGGCAGCAGGATGTCGCCGGCGGCGTCGCGGCCGGCGTGGACCGCATGATCGGCATCGTCGACGGCGAACCACTGCCCGCGGCGGCACCGCGCGACGGCGCGCAGGACATCGGCGAGTTGCCGCGCGGCCTGCCGTTCGTGCTGCTGGCGGCGCTGGCTGTCGGCGGGGTGCTGCGCGCGGTGCTGGGCCGGCTCGGCAGCGCGGCGGTGGCCGGCGTGCTGGCGGGGCTTGCGGCCTGGTGGCTTGCCGGTGCGCTGTGGATGGCGCTCGGCACGGCACTCGTCGCGATGCTGCTGACGCTGTTCGGCGGGCTGGGCCTGCTGGCGCGTGGCGCGCTCGGCGGCGGCCGAGGCG
>NZ_JBFUFP010001862.1:0-514 GCF_056403375.1 Rhizobacter sp. P2_H2 | reverse complement strand
CTGCGGCGCGGTGCTGGCCGACATCCTGGCCGGCCGCGCCGACCCGCTGCACCAGCTGTTCCCGAACGGCTCGGCCGAGCTGGCCGAGGCGCTGTACCGCGATGCGCCCGAGGCCAAGGCCTACAACCAGCTGCTGCGCGAGACCGTGCGCGCCGCCCTCGCACGGCTGCCGGCCGGGCAGCGGCTGCGCATCCTCGAAGTGGGCGGCGGCACCGGCGGCACCACGGCATGGGTCGCGCCGATGCTGCCGGCCGACCGCTGCGACTACCTGTTCACCGACATCGGCCCGCTGATGGTGGCCCGTGCCCGCGAACGCTTCGGCGTGCACCCGTTCATGCGCTTCCAGCCGCTGGACCTGGAGGGCTCGCTGGCGGCGCAGCTGGCGGGGCAGCACTTCGACCTCGTGATCGCGGCCAACGTGATCCACGCGACGGCCGACCTCGCCCGCACCCTCGGCCAGGTCCGCCAGGTGCTCGCGCCCGGCGGCACGCTGCTGATGCTCGAGGTGGCGGGC
>NZ_JBFUFP010001861.1:0-514 GCF_056403375.1 Rhizobacter sp. P2_H2 | reverse complement strand
ACAGCGCGGCACGCCGATCACGCCGGCCGATCTCGCGTCGCACAACCGGTTGGGCTTCACGTATGCCCGTGCGCTTGAGGGCTGGCCGCTGATGGAAGGTGGCAAGGTCGTGCAGGTGGCGTTGAACGGCAACGCGCGGGTCAGCGACGGCGAATCGCTGCGCCGGCTCGCGGTGGCGGGGCTCGGTCTCGTGCGGCTGGCCGCCTTCCAGGTGCGCGATGACATCGCCGCCGGGCGGCTGGTCGCGGTGCTGGAAGACTTCAACCCCGGCGACCTGGAAGAGTTCCACGCGGTGTTCGTCGGCCAGGGCGGGCACCTGCCGTCACGGGTGCGGGCGCTGCTGGATTTCCTGGTGGAGAACGTGCGGTTCGGCTAGATGAGCTGCTTCTGCGCGGGGATACTCGCTACCATGGTTCGCGTTGCGACAAGGAGCTGACATGGGACCCCTGGAACGCATTACACAGCGACCGGACGTGATGGGTGGCAAGGCCTGCATTCGTGGCATGCGTGTCAC
>NZ_JBFUFP010001860.1:0-516 GCF_056403375.1 Rhizobacter sp. P2_H2 | reverse complement strand
GCACCTCGTAGAGCATGCGGGCGGAGCGGCCGGTCTGGCGCTCGTCGCGCAGGCGGTCCAGCAACTCCCAGGCCCGCGATCCCAGGATCCGGATCACGATCTCGCGGTCGGAGAACGAGGTGTAGTTGTACGGAATCTCGCGCAGGCGGGGCGCCTTGTGCGCGGCAGTCGCCGCGGCGATCTGGTTCAGCGGGATGGGTGCGTTCATGGGGGCCAGGCTGCAGCACGCCTGTGGGGGCACTTGGACGCAAATGGTACCTCAGCACCTGTTCGGTGCCGGGCGCGCCCCGCCCCGGGGATCCGGCGGGGTAAATCCCGTTGCCGCGGCCGACCATCCACGACATAAACGGACTGTCACAAACTCGTAGCACACTGCGCGGCTGGTCAAAAACCAACCGTCATTTTCCGGAGAAGTACATGACAACGAAAAGATACGCCGCCCTCGCCGCCGCCGGCTTCGCCGCGCTGGCGCTCGCCGGCCCGGTCCACGCCCAGGTCGAAGTGCAGTGGTGGCAC
>NZ_JBFUFP010001859.1:0-518 GCF_056403375.1 Rhizobacter sp. P2_H2 | reverse complement strand
CGTTCGGGCTGCCGCGCTGGTGGCTGGCCATGCGTACGCCGTGATTTCACGGGAAATGGCCCGCAGGCGGCACCCCCAGGTCGATCATGCGATGGCCTGCGGCCGTGAGTCGCCATTTGCGCTCACCGCTCATCTCCTGTTTCACCAAGCCGCGCACCTCGAACAAATTCGCATCCTCGGTATCGACCAGCCCGGCTTCAAGCCGCTTCGCGAAGCGATGAAAATTGGCGAAGTACTCAGCGCTGAATGCATTCATGAACGGCTCCCATGGCAGGATTCACTTCCAAGCGGCCATGGTGCGCGCCATCCTCGAGAGGTGCAAGGCTTGTCGATAGACCCATCAGGGCGTATCCAGCGCGGGAGCGCTCGTGATGCGGCGCACGGGCAGCGTCACGCGGAACGTCGTGCCCTGGCCCAGGACGCTGTCGACGTCGATCCGGCCGTGGTGCTTCTGCACGATCCCGTACGACAGCGAGAGACCGAGACCGGTGCCCTTGCCGACCGGCTTGGTGGTGAAG
>NZ_JBFUFP010001858.1:0-518 GCF_056403375.1 Rhizobacter sp. P2_H2 | reverse complement strand
CGCGAAGACCGTCGGCGCGGTGTTCACCGGTTCGTCGTCGATGCTGGCCGAGGCCATCCACTCGTACGCCGATTGCGGCAACCAGGGCCTGCTGATCTGGGGCCTGAAGGAAGCCAAGAAGGCGCCGACCGCCGACCACCCGCTCGGCTACGGCAAGGCGATCTACTTCTGGAGCTTCATCGTCGCGCTGATGCTGTTCAGCATGGGCGGCCTGTTCTCGATCTACGAAGGCGTGCACAAGMTGCACGACACCGAGCCGGTGAAATACGCCGGCGTCGCGATGGCCATCCTCGCGTTCGGCGTCGTCGCCGAGAGCGTCTCGCTGTGGGGCTGCCTGCGCGAGATCAACAAGGAGCGCGGTGCGCAGACGCTGTGGCAATGGTTCCGCCGCTCGCGCCAGAGCGAGCTGATCGTCGTGCTCGGCGAAGACCTCGCAGCCCTCGGCGGCCTGGTCGCCGCGCTCGCCTTCATCGGCCTGGCCGTGCTCACCGGCAACCCGATGTGGGATGCCATCGGCT
>NZ_JBFUFP010001857.1:0-518 GCF_056403375.1 Rhizobacter sp. P2_H2 | reverse complement strand
GCTGATGACGCCGTGGCCGCTGGCGGTGATGGTGGCCGCGCCCTTGTCGGCGCGCCTGGCCCGGCGCGGCGTGCCGACCGCGTGGCTCTGCGCCATCGGCGGGGCCTGCCTCTCGCTCGGCCTGGCGCTGTGCGCCGCCTGGCCGGTTCACGGCGACCCCTGGCTGCCGATGGTGATCTTCACGAGCCTGACGGGCCTCGGCTTCGGGTTCTTCCAGACACCCAACAACCAGAACATGCTGCTCGCCGCGCCGAAGGAGCGCAGCGGCGCGGCCGGCGGTGCGCAGGGCACCGCGCGGCTGACCGGGCAGACGCTCGGCAGCCTGTCGATCGGGCTGCTGTTCGCGCTGCTGCCGTCGGTGAGCGCGGTGCACTGGGGCCTGGCGCTCGGGGCGGTGGCTGCGCTGGCCGCCGCCGTGATCAGCCTGCTGCGACGCTCTTCTGCAAGCGCCACAGCAGCATGAACGACACGATCGACGCGCCCACCACGACGTGCCCGATCCGGTCGAAATGCTGCAG
>NZ_JBFUFP010001856.1:0-519 GCF_056403375.1 Rhizobacter sp. P2_H2 | reverse complement strand
GGCGAGCGCCTTGACGGCATCGAAGACGGTGACGCGGGCGTCGGGCAGCGCGGCGGATGGGGAGGACATCGATCGAAGGACTCTGGAATTGAACGGGGGCCCGCCGCATGCGGTAGGCCCCGCATCATGCCGCGATCAGCGGGCGGCCTGCACCGCATCCAGGATCACCGCCGCCACCTGGGCCGRCTGCGACTGCTGCGGCACGTGGCTGCTGGCGACGCTCGAAACCTTGGCGTTGATCGCCTTGGCCATCGCGCGCTGCTGCTCCGGAACGATCATGTGGTCGTTGTCGGCGACCAGGTACCACGACGGCTTCTGCTTCCACGCGGCGACCGACACCTTCTGCTCTAACGCCTTCGCCTGGATCGGGCCTTGCGTCGCGGTCATCACCGCGGTCGCGGCGGCGGGCAGGTCCTGCGCGAAATGCTTGCTCATGCCTTCCTGCGTCAGCGACAGGAAGCCGCCGCCATCGGCCTTCAGGTGGGCGAGGCCCGCGCCGGGCGCGAAGCCCTTGCCGAC
>NZ_JBFUFP010001855.1:0-520 GCF_056403375.1 Rhizobacter sp. P2_H2 | reverse complement strand
CTCCTATGTCGCCAACAATGCGGATGCGGTCGCCACCGGCGCCTTCGTCACCGACGTGTTCACCTACCAGGTGAAGGACCCGAGCGGCGGCACGTCGAACGCGACGCTGACCATCCAGGTCGCCGGGCAGGCCGACACCCTCACCGCCGTCACGCCGACCACGACGGTGATCACCAACACCCAAGGCCTGAACGGCGAGTACTACGGCTACAACGACAGCACCGTCAACGGCAACCGCCGCCACAGCGACGACGCCAGCGTCGGCAACCTCGACCGCGTGTCCGACTTCAACACGCTGGTCAACGCGCGCAACGCGGCGATGGGCGGCAGCAACAACATCCTCGGCACCTCGACGGCCGCCGTCACCGGCACCGTCGACGCCCGCTTCGTCGCCAAGACCATCGACTACGGCAGCGCACCCGACGTCAGCAACTCGCTCGGCTCGAACAGGAACGTCGCGGCCGGCGGATCCACCGCGCCCCTGACCGACAACAACAGCTCGCTGTACAAGTTCCTGCAC
>NZ_JBFUFP010001854.1:0-521 GCF_056403375.1 Rhizobacter sp. P2_H2 | reverse complement strand
GATCACGCGCATGCGGCTGCGCACCGACCTGATGGACGACGGCCCCGACCGCGACAAGATGCGCCAGGACCTGGACGCGATGAACCTGCTGGTGCGCGAGGGCGTCACCTACGCGCGCACGCTGCACGGCGCGACCGAGCCGCCGTGCCGCATCGATGCCGACGCGCTGTTCGAGAGCCTGGTCGCCGACTACGAGGACGCCGGCGAACGCGTGCAGCTGGAAGGCCGCGCCGGCACGCCGATCGTCTCGCGCCCGAACGCGCTGCGCCGCATCCTGATGAACCTGATCGACAACGCGCTGTCGTTCGGCAGCGAGGTCGGCCTGCAGGTGCGCGCCGCCCCCGGCCGGCTGACGCTCGCGGTGATCGACAACGGGCCGGGCATTCCGGACGACCAGCTGGAGGCGGTGCTGAAGCCGTTCTACCGGCTCGAAGGCTCACGCAACCGCAGCACCGGCGGCACCGGGCTGGGTCTCGCGATCGCGCACCAGCTGGCGATCGCGATGGGCGCGCAGCTCAGCC
>NZ_JBFUFP010001853.1:0-524 GCF_056403375.1 Rhizobacter sp. P2_H2 | reverse complement strand
GACTACACCGACTGGCAGGCCGCGATGCTGGCCGGCCCGCAGGGCGCGCAGCTCGCCGCGTACTGGACCCGCCAGCTCGCCGCGCCGCGCGCCGAGATCGAGCTGCCGCCCGATCGCCCGCGCCCGCCGCGCCGCAGCGGGCAGGGCGCGAGCTTCGATTTCCATCTCGATGCCGCCACCACCACCCGCCTGAACCAGCTCGCGCGCGACGAGGGCATGACGCTGTACGTGCTGCTGCTGGCTGCGTTCAAGGTGCTGCTGTACCGCCACACCGGATGCGAGGACGTGATCGTCGGCACGCCGACCGCCGGCCGCACGCAGCCGGAGTTCGCGCGCGTGCTGGGCGATTTCGTGAACCCGGTCGCACTGCGCTCGCGGGTGCATGCCGAGCTGCCGTTCCGCACGCTGATGCAGCAGGTGCGCGGCACGCTGCTGGAGGCGCTGGACGCGCAGGAGTACCCGCTGTCGCTGCTGGTCGAGCGGCTGCAGCCGGTGCGCGATGCGAGCCGCTCGCCGCTGTTCGA
>NZ_JBFUFP010001852.1:0-525 GCF_056403375.1 Rhizobacter sp. P2_H2 | reverse complement strand
CTCCCAGGCAGCAGGGTTGATCGGCTCGCCGACCGAGCCGAGGATGCGCAGCGAACCCAGCTCGTAGTTGCGCGGATGCACGGCTGCATTGCTCTCGGCTGCCTTGATCAGCGAGCGGATCGCGGTCGGCGCGGTGTAGAACACGCTGACCTTGTGGTCCTGGATCATGCGCCAGAAGCGGCCGGCGTCGGGGTACGTGGGCACGCCCTCGAACACGATCTCGGTACCGCCCAGCGCGAGCGGCCCGTAGGCGATGTAGGTGTGGCCGGTAACCCAGCCGATGTCGGCGGTGCACCAGAAGATGTCGTCGGGCTTCAGGTCGAAGGTCCACTTCGTCGTCAGCGCCGCATGCAGCAGGTAGCCGCCGGTCGAGTGCTGCACGCCCTTGGGCTTGCCGGTGGAGCCGGAGGTGTACAGCAGGAACAGCGGGTGTTCGGCGCCGACMCATTCCGGCTCGCAGGTGACCGGCTGCGCGGCCGTCAGCTCGTGCATCCAGCGGTCGCGCGCAGCATCGAACGCGATCTT
>NZ_JBFUFP010001851.1:0-525 GCF_056403375.1 Rhizobacter sp. P2_H2 | reverse complement strand
CTTGAAGACAAAGCGGCCGCCGACGGATGCCGCGCCGGTTTCCCTTGAAGCATTGCCGTCGCRAAACAGCTCTTCTGCTCCCGCAACATCGTTGGCAATCTCCACGCGCGTGATCATCAGGAATCTCGCGAGACTGCTTTCATCCTCGTAGTTGTACGAGTACTTGATCTCGAAGTCTCCGCCAGGAAAGGCGCGCGTGATCCAATGCTCTTGTCGTGCATCGAACTCCATGGAGAAGCCCGCATCGATGAGATCGCGAACACCCATCGCCAGCCGCTTTTCGTCGGCGGTGGGCTTGCGAAACTTGACGCCGGCTTTCGCATACATGTAGTGGATGCGAACGTCCTCGCAGGCCTCCTTGATTCGTCGTCGGATCTTGCGCAGTTGCAGCAGCATGTGAGATGCACATCGTTTGAAGCCAGGCGCAATCGTCTCATGCGATGGGCCAGGGCTGCGCGAGCTGTGCTGGCATCAGCGGGCCAAGCCGAGATGAGGAGCGAGGGCTGCATCAAACCTGCTGTACGC
>NZ_JBFUFP010001850.1:0-525 GCF_056403375.1 Rhizobacter sp. P2_H2 | reverse complement strand
CACCGATCGAGGTCGCGTTCTGGACCAACGAGGAAGGCACGCGCTTCACGCCGGTGATGATGGGCTCGGGCGCGTTCGCCGGCGTGTTCGACACCGCGCGCATCCTCGGCGAGCAGGACCTGGCCGGGCTGGCGGTGGGCGACGAGCTCGAGCGCATCGGCTACCGCGGCACGCAGGCCTGCGGCGAGGTCCCGGGCGGCATGTTCGCGGCCTACTTCGAGGCGCACATCGAGCAGGGGCCCGTGCTCGAGGCGCAGGGCCTGCCGATCGGCGTGGTGCAAGGCGCGCTCGGCCAGCAGTGGTACGACGTGACGGTGACCGGCATGGACGCACACGCCGGCCCCACGCCGATGGGGCTGCGGCACGATGCGATGCTGGGCACGGCGCGCATGGTCGAGGCGGTCAACCGCATCGCGCTGGCAGAAGCGCCCGACGGCCGCGGCACGGTGGGCTTCGTCCAGGTGACGCCCAATTCACGCAACGTGGTGCCCGGCGAGGTGCGCTTCTCGGTGGACTTCCGCCACG
>NZ_JBFUFP010001849.1:0-525 GCF_056403375.1 Rhizobacter sp. P2_H2 | reverse complement strand
ACCTTGTACAAGGGTGCGGCCGACACGCTGGCGCGGCTGCAGCAGCTGGCGGTGGCGGTGAAGCAGCAGGGCGGCGGCGCGTCGCGGCCGGTGCGGGTGTTCTCGAACCTGGTGTCGCTGTCGCACGACCTGCCGGCGGCGCTGAAGCGCTTCGCCGAGGCGCATCCCGAGGTGGCGCTGAGCCTGTCCGAGCAGGCCACCGATGCGACGCTCGCGGCGCTGGTGCGCGGCGAGGCCGACGTCGGCATCGTGACGCCGATCCACGTCTACCCCGAGCCGCTGATGGCGTTTCGCTACGGCGTCATCCGACACGTGCTCGCGGTGCCGCACGGCCATGCACTGGCCGCGCGCGGCTCGGTGCGGCTGGACGATGCGATCGGCTGCGACTTCGTCGGCCTCGAACGCGACGGCGGCTGGGACCGGCTGCTGCAGCAGGTGGCGCAGGAGCGCGGCCTGACGCTCAGCGTGCGCGCCCGCGTCGGCAGCTTCGACTCGATGTGCCGCATGGCGGGCGCCGGCCTGGGC
>NZ_JBFUFP010001848.1:0-526 GCF_056403375.1 Rhizobacter sp. P2_H2 | reverse complement strand
GCTGACCTTCGTGTCGCTGTGCGTGGTGGCGCTGGTCGGCCGCGTGACCTCCGACATGTCGACCAACCGCGTCGGCCAGCGGCTGGTGGCGCAGGTGCGCAAGTCGCTCGCGCAGAAGATTTTGTCGGCGCCGATCGATGCGCTGGAGCGCTACCGAACGCACCGCCTGATGCCGGTGCTGACGCAGGACGTCGACATGATCAGCGACGCCGGCTTCGTGCTGGCGTCCACCGTGATCGCGCTGTCGATCGCGCTCGGCTGCCTGGGCTACCTCGCGTGGCTCTCGCTGCCGATGTTCGGGCTGCTCGTCGTCGCGCTGGTGCTCGGTGCCGCGGTGCAGGCGGTGGTGCTGACGCGTGCCGAGGCCGGTTTCTGGCGCGCGCGCGACGGCGAGGAGCAATTGCACAAGGCCTACCGCGGCATCAGCGAGGGCGCGAAGGAGCTGCGGATGCACCGCGGGCGCCGGGCGCGCATGCTGCGCGGGCAGATCGAGCAGACGGTGGACGGCATCCGCACGGTCAACCAG
>NZ_JBFUFP010001847.1:0-526 GCF_056403375.1 Rhizobacter sp. P2_H2 | reverse complement strand
TCGAGGATCTGCACCTTGTGGTGCTTCTCCATCGTCGAGGCCACGCCGCGCATCATCAGGATGGCCTTCGGCTCGTCCGGCTCGTCGACCTGCACGCTCTGGAAGCGCCGCGTCAGCGCCGGGTCCTTCTCGATGTACTTCTTGTACTCGGCGAAGGTGGTCGCGCCGATCGTGCGCAGCTGGCCGCGCGCGAGCGCCGGCTTCAGCAGGTTGGCGGCGTCGCCGGTGCCGGCCGCGCCGCCGGCGCCCACCAGCGTGTGCGTCTCGTCGATGAACAAAATGATGGGCTTGGCGCTCGCCTGCACCTCGTCGATCACCGAGCGCAGCCGCTGCTCGAACTCGCCCTTCATGCTGGCGCCGGCCTGCAGCAGGCCGACGTCGAGCGCGCGCAGCTCCACGTCCTTCAGCGCCGGCGGCACGTCGCCGCGCGCGATGCGCTGCGCGAAGCCTTCGACGATGGCCGTCTTGCCGACGCCGGCCTCGCCKACCAGGATCGGGTTGTTCTGGCGGCGGCGCATCAGGATGT
>NZ_JBFUFP010001846.1:0-529 GCF_056403375.1 Rhizobacter sp. P2_H2 | reverse complement strand
CCGATGCAGGCACCAAGAACCGTCTCGCGAGGGCACAGGGCAGCTTCCCATCCGCTGTCCGCCGACTCCGCTTTCAAGGAGCAGGTGGTGGGCGACGCCGGCACGGCGCGCTACCTGGTGCAGGAAGCCGCGCACTGGGGGCGGCTCGTCGAACTGATGGAGGGGCGGTGCGTGTCCGGAAGTCCGGGTGATGTGCTGGTGCAGCGCCTGATGGATCTGGCCGACGGCGGTATCGACTTCGTGGCGGCGGATGGCAAGTCGGGCAAAAGGAGCGTCAAGCGTGCCGTGTGCGAGTTGCTGGCGGCGTTTCCCGAGCCGGACCAGGGAGCGCTTGATGAAGTGCACAAGACGCTGAACAAGAAGCTCGAATCGACAGCGGCGAATGGGGATTTGCATACCGCCCTGGAGACTGCCATCAAGCAGCTCAAGAACCTGCGCAAGCGGGACATGATGCCGGTGGCCTGCGACTGGCTCCAGGTGAGAAAAGACGTCGAGGCGCCCTCGGAGCAATTGCAACGCGAATGCAGGA
>NZ_JBFUFP010001845.1:0-530 GCF_056403375.1 Rhizobacter sp. P2_H2 | reverse complement strand
GTGCAGCCGGGTGGTGGCGTCGTTGGCGATCAGCGGGCGGCCCGCGAGCCAGGCCGGCGTGATCGTGCGCGGCGCCGTCCACGCGCGCGGCAGGAAGGCCATCACCGGGTCGCGGCGCCAGGGCACGATCTGCAGGCCCTTGACGGCGGCCTGCGGCAGCGCCACCAGGCCGATGTCGAGCGTGCCTTCCTGCACGCGGGTCAGGGCCTCCTGCGAAGTGAGCACCGCGACCTGCACGTCGATGCCCGGGTGGTCGCGCCCGATGGCCTCGAGCGCCAGCGGCAGCAGCCAGGCCAGCGCGCCGGTGGAAGCCCCGACCCGCACCCGCCCGGCGCGGCCTTCGACCCGGTGCGCCACTTCATCGAGCGCTGCATCGACATCGGCCAGCAGTCGCCGGGCGCGCTCTACCAGCCCTTCGCCGATCCCGGTGGGCAGCACGCGCTGGCGCTGGCGCAGCAGCAGCGGCGCGCCCAGGCGCGACTCCAGTTCGGCCACGTGCAGGCTGACCGTCGGCGCGGCCAGGTGCAGGT
>NZ_JBFUFP010001844.1:0-531 GCF_056403375.1 Rhizobacter sp. P2_H2 | reverse complement strand
GACTGCGGGCACGTCTGGAATCAGCTCGATGCCACGGAGTTGCGGGAGCTGATCGAGCACGGAGCGTCGGAAGGGCTGAAGCGAAAGCTCCAGAGCCGCAAATGATGTCCCGGAAGGGGGGCTCGACATGCAGGTGCTGGTGCGCGAGGTTCGGGGTGACTCATTGCGCGGAAAATGAGCAGTCATGCAACATCCCTCCAACGCTTCGATTGCCAATTTCGCCGAGGTGGCTCGCGGCTACTGCTCTTGGTGCGAGGGCGAGTCGTTGGGTCCGGACCCGGCGTCTCAGGCCGCCGGCTGGCTGGCGCGCCTCTACGCGGCTGCGCTTGTGCTCCCAGACCGGGATGCCGAGAACGACAGGGAACTGCCGGATCTGCCCCAGCCCGGGGCGGACTGTGCAAAGTCGAACCTTGCGCCGTTTCTTGGCTGGTACTACCGCGAGTTTTTTGATCCCGATCCGACGCTTGCCGACGAATCCGGCATGGGCGATGTCGGTGATGACTTGATGGACATCTACCGAGACGTCAGAGC
>NZ_JBFUFP010001843.1:0-531 GCF_056403375.1 Rhizobacter sp. P2_H2 | reverse complement strand
GCCGCTGCGGCTGCACGCCCTCGCGCCACAGCAGCGCCGCCTCGTCCTGGGGCTGCAGCGCGAGGATCGCCCGGTCCATCGGCTCCAGCCCTTCACCCACGCACGCCAGCGCGGCCCAGCGCAGCGCGTCGTCGCCGCAGGTCTCGACGACCGTCATGCGGTTGCAGGTCAGCGTGCCGGTCTTGTCGACGCACAGCACGCTGGCCGTACCGAGCGCCTCGATGGCCTGCGGCTGGCGCGTCAGCACCTGCTGCCGCGCCAGCCGCCAGGCGCCGAGCGCGAGCATCACCGTCCAGACCACCGCGAACTCCTCCGGCACGATCGCCATCGCGAGCGTCAGCCCGACCAGCAGCCCGCCGGTCCACGAACCGTCTCGCCACGCGAACACCGCCGCCGCCACGAGGCAGGTCGCGAGCGCCACCAGCGCGACGCGGCGCACCAGCACGTCGAGCTGGCGGCGCAGCCGGCTCGGCGGCGGCTGCAGCTGCCGGAGCGAACCTCCGATGCGCCCGAGCGCGGTGTGCACGCCGG
>NZ_JBFUFP010001842.1:0-532 GCF_056403375.1 Rhizobacter sp. P2_H2 | reverse complement strand
ACGCGCTGTACTTCCTGAAGGACCAGATCAGCGCGCTGGGCGGCGGCCACCGGCATGACTGGGAGCACGCTGCCGTCTGGACGAAGAACGGCGTGGTCACCCACGGCGGCTACAGCGCGCACGGCAAGCTCTACAACCAGGAGATCGGCACGCTGGACCAGCAGGACGGCCACCTGAAGATCGTCTACCACAAGGATGGTGCGCTGACGCACGCGATGCGCTTCGCCAAGTCGGGCGAGGTCGCCGAGAACGGCTACGGCCGGTTCGTCACGCCCAACATCGTCAGCTGGCAGGTGCTCTGGGGCGACGGCCTGAGCAACGCCCAGATGCGCGCGAAGCTGGATGCCTTCGACTACGGCTCGGCCAGCATCCCGCTGCGTGACGACAATTTCCTCGGCAACCTCAACAACTACAAGCCGGCGTCCTATCCGGCGTTCACCAGCGCGAGCCTCGATTCGGCAGGCTGACCTGCGGCATCGGTCCAGATGTCGTCCGGCAGCGAGCGATCACGCAGACAGACCCGATCGTGGTC
>NZ_JBFUFP010001841.1:0-532 GCF_056403375.1 Rhizobacter sp. P2_H2 | reverse complement strand
CGCGCCGGCTGGGCGCCGGTGGCGAAGCGCCCGGTGCGCGCGCCGACCGTGCCGCGCAAACGGGCGGGGCYGGGGCCGATGCACCGGCGGCGAGGCTGCTGGCCGAAGCGGCCGAGAAAACCGCGTCGTTCCGCGAGGTCGCGGCCCAGGTGCATGGCGCGTCGGACAGCGCGCGCACCGATGCCGCGCCGGCCAGCGGAGCACTGCTGGCCGCCGGGCTGGCCGCCACGGCACCGAGCGCGCCGGCGGAGGCCCCGACCGTCGTCCAGCTGCCGACGCCGGTGGATGCGCCGGAATTCACGCAATCGCTGGGCGTGCAGGTCAGCGTGCTGGCCGCCGACGGCGTGCAGCAGGCCGAACTGCACCTGAACCCGGCCGAGATGGGCCCGATCTCGGTGCAGATCGCGATCGACGGCACGCAGGCGCAGGTCGATTTCGGTGCCGACATGGCCAGCACCCGCCAACTCATCGAGAGCGGGCTGCCGGAACTGGCGTCCGCGCTGCGCGATGCCGGCTTCACGCTGACCGGCGG
>NZ_JBFUFP010001840.1:0-533 GCF_056403375.1 Rhizobacter sp. P2_H2 | reverse complement strand
AGCCGAAGAAGAAAGACACTGAGGACTACATCACCGGCCGGTTCGGTTGAGCGGAGGAATCACCATGACGGACAAGCACCTTTCCACCCAGTTCGACACCGAACTCAGCGGCATCTCGACACGCGTGCTCGAGATGGGCGGCCTGGTCGAGTCGCAGGTCGCGCAGGCGGTCTATGCGCTGACCAACTTCAGCGGCGACATCGCGAGCGACGTGCTGCGCAACGAAGAGCGCGTGAACGCGATGGAGATGGAGATCGATCGCGACCTGTCGAGCATCATCGCCCGCCGCCAGCCGACGGCGCGCGACCTGCGCCTGCTGATCGCGATCTCGAAGACCATCGCCAACCTGGAGCGCGTCGGCGACGAGGCGGCCCGCATCGCGCGCACCGTGCAGCGGCTGATCAACACCGGCGTGTCGAGCCGGCTGCGCCTGCCGGTCAACGACCTGGCCTTCGAGGCCGAGCTGGCGGTGRCCCAGCTGCGCAAGGCGCTCGACGCCTTCGCGCGGCTCGACACCGCGAAGGCCCTCGAGG
>NZ_JBFUFP010001839.1:0-535 GCF_056403375.1 Rhizobacter sp. P2_H2 | reverse complement strand
GGCCATCATCGTGCCAGCCCTTGTACCAGCCGAGCGAGACGAGCGGTGGCACGGCCACCGGCTCGCCGCGCCGGCGCGCGTCGTCGACCTCGAAGCGGAACTGCAGCCCGGACGGGGTGTGGTCGGGCAGGCTCGCGACAGTGCCGGTGAGGACGAGGTCGTCGCCTTCGAGCGCGGCGGGCAGCGCATCGGCCAGGCGCAACGCGGCGCGCAGGTCGGAAGCGGCAAATCCCGCAACCGATGCGGCGATCGATGCGGCCAGCACGCCGAGCAGTGCGCCGCGGCGCCAGCGCCAGGCGAGCATCGTGCAGGAGAGGCAGGCCACGAGCAGCAGCGCCGTGCCCCAGGCCGGCTGGACAGCCTGCTGCTGGAGCTGCCATGCGACGCCCAGCAGCCATGCGACCGTGATCCCCGCAAGGTACAGCCCGCCTTGTCTGTGCATCGGGCCAGTGTAGAGGCCCGCGGCGTGGCTTCAGCCTGCGAACACGCGCGCCGCCAGCGCGTCGTTGCGCGAAACAGGCGCGGTCTTCGCGTA
>NZ_JBFUFP010001838.1:0-536 GCF_056403375.1 Rhizobacter sp. P2_H2 | reverse complement strand
GGCCAGGCCGGCGCGCAGTTCGTCGACGCTCGCCCCGGTGAGCGCGACGCGGTGCGAGAAATGCGAGCGGCCGGTGTTCGCGCTGAAGCACAGGTCGGCGGCCTCGACGCTCTCGTCGAGCTGCAGCAGCCGCGCCTCGTGGCGGCGCGCCAGGTCGAGCAGCGCACCGTCGTCGCGCGCCGACAGCGCCAGCACGTGGGCCGGCCGCAGCGGGCCGGCCGGCGGGGCGGCCAGCGACGGTGTCGGAGCCGCCTCGAGGATCACGTGCGCATTGGTCCCGCTGAAGCCGAACGAGCTGACGCCCGCGAGCCGGCGGCCGTCGATCTCCGGCCAGTCGGTCGCCTGCGTCGGCACCTGCACCGGCCAGTTCCAGTCGATGTGCGGGTTGCCCTGCGTGAAGTGCAGGTGCGGCGGGATCTGCGCGCGCTGCAGCGACAGCACCACCTTGATCACGCCGGCCAGCCCGGCCGCGGCCTCCAGGTGGCCGATGTTGGTCTTGACCGAGCCGACGCGCAGCGGCAGCGCCGGATCGCGCC
>NZ_JBFUFP010001837.1:0-537 GCF_056403375.1 Rhizobacter sp. P2_H2 | reverse complement strand
GCGTAGGGGTTGGTTTCGTTCATACAAAAAAGCCCCGCAACACGAGGTTGGCGGGGCTTTGATGGCGATCAACGAATCTCGCTGATCACAGGTCTGGCGGAGTCGGAGGGATTCGAACCCTCGATGCAGGTTTTGCCCACATACTCCCTTAGCAGGGGAGCACCTTCGGCCACTCGGTCACGACTCCGGCGAAGACTGCGATTCTAGCCGCAGTTTTGACGATTTCAGGCGGTGGCCTGCTCCAGATCGAACGCCTTGTGCAGCGCGCGCACCGCCAACTCCATGTACTTCTCGTCGATCACGACGCTGGTCTTGATCTCGCTGGTGGTGATCATCTGGATGTTGATGCCCTCTTCGCTCAGGCAGCCGAACATCTTGCTCGCCACGCCCACATGCGAGCGCATGCCGATGCCGACGATGCTCACCTTGCAGATCTTGGTGTCGCCCATCACCTGCGCGGCGCCGGTCTTCGGCAGCACGGTGTTCTTCAGCAGCTCCATCGTGCGCGTGTAGTCGTTGCGGTGCACGGTGAACGAG
>NZ_JBFUFP010001836.1:0-542 GCF_056403375.1 Rhizobacter sp. P2_H2 | reverse complement strand
CTGTACACGCAGATCCAGCGCGGGCTGCTGCAGGCCGCGCCGTTCGACGCTGCGGCGCTGAAGTTCTTCGAGGTGCACATCCACGTCGACGACGGGCACGCCGACCAGCTCGAATCGGTGCTGCTGCCGATGCTGCGCACGCCGCAGGAGGTGCTGCTCGTCGAAGAGGCGATCCGTGCCGCGCTGGACGCGCGCTGCGCCTTCTTCGACGGCGTGCTGCGCGAGGCCGAGCGCGCCGTCGCGGCCTGAGGGTGGCCGTGCACACGCCGCCGGATTGGCTGCAGGGGCTGTTCGCGGTGCTGCCGACGCCGATGGTGAGCGGCGGCGGGCTGGACCTCGACGGCCTGGACCGCGTCGTCGAGCACTACCTCGACGGCGGTGCCGCCGGGCTGGTGCCGGCCAGCATTGCCGGCGAAGGCGACCTGCTCGACGACGCGGAGCGCCGGGCCGTGATCCAGCGGGTGGTGCGGCGCGCTGCCGGCCGTGCGCCGGTCGCTGTCGGCGTGCTGGACGAGCGCACCGATCGCGCGCTGGCGCAGGCC
>NZ_JBFUFP010001835.1:0-542 GCF_056403375.1 Rhizobacter sp. P2_H2 | reverse complement strand
GTGTACTACCGCACGCTCGATCCGCACGCCGCCGGCGGGCTGCGGGTGATGCTGTCGAAGGTGATGCTGCTGCTGGTCGCGCTGGCGGCGGCGGCGCTCGCGACGCAGAAGCCGGCGGACATCGTCTTC
Organism: Rhizobacter sp. P2_H2; assembly: GCF_056403375.1. Taxonomy (NCBI): domain Bacteria; kingdom Pseudomonadati; phylum Pseudomonadota; class Betaproteobacteria; order Burkholderiales; family Sphaerotilaceae; genus Rhizobacter; species Rhizobacter sp. P2_H2. The sequence goes on along the minus strand of NZ_JBFUFP010001835.1, from coordinate 413 downwards.
CTGGTGTCGGCGGCGTTCTCGTTCGCCGGCTCGGCCTTCTTCCCGGCGCTGGTGCTGGGGGTGTTCTGGCGGCGCGCCAACCGCCAGGGCGCGGTGCTGGGCATGCTGGTCGGGCTGTCGGTGACGCTGTACTACATGGCGATGAACGAGCCCTGGATGCGCGGGCTGCTGGGCGTGCAGGTGCCGGGGCGGCTGTGGTTCGGCATTCAGCCGATCTCGGCGGGCGTGTTCGGCGTGCCGGCGGGCTTCGCGGCGACGGTCATCGGCAGCCTGCTGGGGCCGGCGCCGGGGCCGCAGACGCAGGCTTTCCTCGATCGCCTTCGCTCGCCTTGAATCTGCCAAGACAGAAAAATGTCCACTCACCCGATTTCTGAGTAGAATCCCGGGTTCGCCTTGCCACACCCAGACGACGC
>NZ_JBFUFP010001834.1:0-542 GCF_056403375.1 Rhizobacter sp. P2_H2 | reverse complement strand
GCATCGTCGCGTTCTGCTTGTCGGGCGTCGGCAGCACCACGCGCTGCGGCGGGATCGGCACCAGCGGCTGCAGCACGCGCGCATACGGCTCGGCGTTCTGCCAGCCGGCGAACGCGGCCTGCAGCGCTGCCTTCACCGCCGGCACATCCATGTCGCCGGCCGCGCCGAACTCACCGTGCGCCGCGCTGTAGAAGCGCTGGTGGAAGGCCTGCACCTGCGCGAGCGTCAGGCCGTTCACGTCCTGCACCATCTCGTCGAAGCTGCGCACGTAGCGCACGTCGCCACGCGGGTACGGGTTGCCGATGCGGCCGAGCGCGTTGTCGACCACGCTCTCCGGCTCCTTGCGCTGCTGCTCGATCGCGGCCAGCGTCTGGCGCTTCAGCTCGTCCAGCGCGTCGGCCGGCAGGCTGGCGTTGCGCAGCAGGTCGGCGACCAGCGCGATCGCCTGCGGCAGCGTCTCGCGGCGTGACAGCAGGTTGACGCTCACGCGCCCTGGCCCGCCGCTGATGCTCATTTCGGTCTTCAGTTCGTCGAGCCGGTCC
>NZ_JBFUFP010001833.1:0-543 GCF_056403375.1 Rhizobacter sp. P2_H2 | reverse complement strand
CCGACACGCTGAACGAATCGGGCTTCGTCGAGAGCACGATCGACGCCTTCAAGGGCCGCACCATCGCGACCTTCCACACCGAGGGCGCGGGTGGCGGCCATGCGCCCGACATCATCAAGGCCGCGGGCCTGCCGAACGTGCTGCCGTCGTCGACCAACCCGACGATGCCGTACACGGTGAACACCATCGACGAGCACCTGGACATGCTGATGGTGTGCCACCACCTCGATGCGTCGATCGCCGAGGACCTGGCCTTCGCCGAGAGCCGCATCCGCCGCGAGACGATCGCGGCCGAGGACATCCTGCACGACGTCGGCGTGTTCTCGATGATGTCGTCGGACAGCCAGGCGATGGGCCGGGTCGGCGAGGTGATCATCCGCACCTGGCAGACGGCCCACAAGATGAAGGCGCAGCGCGGCACGCTGCCCGAGGACAGCGCACGGCACGACAACTTCCGCGTCAAGCGCTACATCGCGAAGTACACGATCAACCCGGCGATCACGCAGGGCATCGCGCACGAGGTGGGCTCGATCTAGGTCGGCA
>NZ_JBFUFP010001832.1:0-545 GCF_056403375.1 Rhizobacter sp. P2_H2 | reverse complement strand
GATCAAGGCCGGCAGCACATGGCTGCTGGCCAGGTCGTAGTTGTCGTTCGGGCCATAGAGATTGGTCGGCATCGCGCAGACGTACTGGCGACCGTACTGCCGGTTGTAGCTCTCGGCGAGCTTGATCCCGGCGATCTTGGCGATCGCGTACGGCTCGTTCGTCGACTCCAGCGGTCCGGTCAGCAGGTATTCTTCGCGAATGGGCTGCGGGCAGTCGCGCGGGTAGATGCAGCTGGAGCCGAGGAACATCAGCCGCTGCACGCCGGCGCGGTGGGCGCCGTGGATCAGATTGGCTTCGATCTGCAGGTTCTCGTAGAGGAAGTCGGCACCGTACAGGGCATTCGCCTGGATGCCGCCGACCTTCGCCGCGGCGACGAACAGGTAGTCCGGCCGCGTCTGCTCCAGATAGGCGAAGACGGCACGCTGGTCCAGCAGGTCGACCTGCTGGCGCCCGACGGCCAGCACGTCGGTGTGACCGCGCGCCTGCAGCCGGCGCACGAGTGCCGAGCCGACCATGCCCGAGGCACCAGCGACAAGGATCTTGG
>NZ_JBFUFP010001831.1:0-545 GCF_056403375.1 Rhizobacter sp. P2_H2 | reverse complement strand
GCGTTGATGAGGTCGAACCCGTCGTCGGAATTCCACCAGGCGCGGCAGCCGCGGAAGACGTTGCCGGGATGGTTGGCCGAGATGTGGGCGCCGAAGCCGTCGGCACTCTGGCCCGCGCCATTCGACGTCAGCGGGTCGTAGTTGTGGTGCGAATCGGTGTTCAGCACCAGGTTGTCGCTGCCGTCGTGGATGAACAGTCCCGGCCCCATGTGGTGGTGCGTGTCGAGCTGCTCGAAGATGTCGTGGCTGCCCGAGATCCAGACGCCCCACGATTCGTGGTTCAGGTTGTTGTTCTGCGGTACGCCCCGGATCTCGAGTCCCTTGAGGTGGACCCAGCTGCCGGTCACGTTGAAGCCCTTGATGCGGCAGTCGTCGGTTATCCCGGAGAAATCGAAGACCGGCTTCTCGCCGGGATAGGCCCAGTAGCGGATCGGGTCCTGCGGCGTCCCGCTCTTGTCCAGCGTGATCGCGTTGACGGTGTCCTGCCGGCTGGCGCAGGTGTTGACACCGGCGGTGTAGGTGTAGGTTCCGGCGCGCAGGTACAC
>NZ_JBFUFP010001830.1:0-546 GCF_056403375.1 Rhizobacter sp. P2_H2 | reverse complement strand
CGCCCACGGCCACGGCACTCGACACGAAGCGTCGCGTCGTGTGCGTCGAGAACACGGCGATCGGCGGGCAGGCCGGAAGCTTCCTGAGGAACACCACGCCATTCAGGCTGGGCCCGATGGGCGACGAGATGCCGAGYAGCACCAGGTCGACGGTCTCGTTCGAAAGGATGTTGCGTGCCGTCTGGAAATCGCCTGCGGCCAACGTGATCACCGGCCGCTCGAGCTTGTTCAGCAACAGGCTCACGGCGTCTCTGACGATCTCGTGGTCATCGACGATCAGAATCCTTGCTATTCCACTACTGCTTGTCATACCTGCCTCGATGTTGAAAAGATGAGAGTCCGGTCCCTGGATCTTGGTGTGATGCCACTTCGCGGCGGCGTCATCTTTTGAAGTCAGGCTGCTTGAGCCCTGACACCGATGTTGGATCTGCCATGTGCAGGCAGCATGGGTGATTCGTGCATCTTGTCTGCACATCCTGCGATGGGTGTCTCTGGATGCTTGTGCGATGTGCCTGTTGCTTGCTCGCGAAGCACGGACAGCAAGGT
>NZ_JBFUFP010001829.1:0-548 GCF_056403375.1 Rhizobacter sp. P2_H2 | reverse complement strand
GCGGACCTGCATGTGCGTGCGATGACGAACCCTGCCGCCGCGGGCGAACGCTTCATCGCGACCGCCGGCGAGAGCCTGTGGCTGGTGGAGATCGCGAAGGTGCTGCGGCGCCGCATGGGCGTGGCAGCCGGCAGGGTGTCGACACGGGCGCTGCCCAACTGGTTCGTGCGGCTGCTGGCACGGCGCAATCCGGCGATGGGGGGCATCGTGCCGCTGCTCGGCCTGAACTTGAACGCGACGGGCGAGAAGGCGCGGCGCGTGCTGGGCTGGTCGCCGCGCTCGAGCGAGGAGGCGATCGTGGCGGCGGCGGAGAGCCTGGTGCGGCTGGGGTTGGTGCGCGCGTGATGGCGGTCGGCTGGAGGAGGGGGCCGTTCACCGAACACCGAAAGGGATGCTGGTGATGGCTGTCCAGAGCCGCCGCAGACCCTTTGGCGGCGCTGGCGGGAGATGAGTCAGTGGAACTCGCATGAGAACCGCTTCCGTCAGAACRATGCCTCGCAGGTCGCGAGGGTCGCCGGCCAACTGCATCGCCGCGGAATACTCCGCAC
>NZ_JBFUFP010001828.1:0-550 GCF_056403375.1 Rhizobacter sp. P2_H2 | reverse complement strand
TTCAATTGGTAGTCAATGCGGTTACCCAGGTTGTCTTTGACTGCCTTCTGCCGATGCGCATCGTCGTACTCGTACCCCACCCAGCTGCCGTCTGGCTGCAGCACTTGTGTCAACTGCCCCACCGCGTCATACGTGTACGTGGTCATCTCGCCTGCGACACTGCTAGAGAGTGGGCGTTGATGCGTGTCGTAGGTGTTGACGGTGACGTTGCCGTTCGAATCGGTGCCCTGCAGCAACTGGCCATATTTGTTGTACTTGTCGTAGCTTGTGAGCTTGCCTGCTGCGTTGGTGACCGTCTTCAGATCACCCACCGTGTGATCCGCTGTCGCATCGCTGTAGTAGGTGTACGTCGTCGTGTCATTCACCGTCGTACGTGAACCCTTGGCCGTCAACACTTGACCAAATTGGTTGTAGGTCCAGGTGCGAACGCGATTCGCAACCGCAGGTTGCAGTGAGGCGGAGAAGCCGAGGTGCCCATCCGCGTCGGTGGTTGCCTGAACCACCTGCTTGCATAGGACTGCGATCGGCTTTCCATCGGGTAATGTTGCAG
>NZ_JBFUFP010001827.1:0-550 GCF_056403375.1 Rhizobacter sp. P2_H2 | reverse complement strand
CCCAAGTCGCGCTCGGCTGCCGACATCCTGCAGGCGGTGACCTCGCTGCTGGGCGGCAACAAGTACATGCCGACCGAAGACGAGATGACGCATGTCGCCGGCACGTCCGAGATCGAGGCCAGCGAGCAGACCTATGCGGAAGAGAACCTCGCTGCCGCCTATGACCTCGCGCCTCGCGAAGCAGCCGTGCTGAAGTGCGTCTGCCAGGGCATGCCCAACAAGCGCATCTCGACCGAGCTGAACATCTCGCCGAACACCGTGCGCAACTACCTGTCGCGCATCTTCAAGGTGATGAACGTGCGCAACCGGACCGAGGCCGTCGCTCGCACGCAGAACATCCTGCGCTAGTTCGTGGTTGCGCCCGGGACCGGTGGCGGCGCACGGGTCTCCTCGACCCATTCCAGGTCGAGCAGTGCGCCCATCTGGTCCAGCAGCGCCTGCAGGTTGATCGGCTTCGTCAGGAACGCGTTGGCACCGGCCGACAGGCTCCTTTCCTTGTCGTCCACCATCGCCCCTGCCGAGATCGCGATCACCGGCAGCTGCGCATGGG
>NZ_JBFUFP010001826.1:0-551 GCF_056403375.1 Rhizobacter sp. P2_H2 | reverse complement strand
GCACCTTGTTGTGCTGTGTCGGGCACTACTTGGCAGCCGTTGATCTTCGCCTGCAGGAGCATTGAAATTGACGTCTTCAATCGATGGGAGAAGTTTCGCGGATGGTCAGCGAAACGCAGAGGCCAAATCCTCCATAGATTCTGAGCGCGGCGGTGAACGCCCACCGGTCGACTCGCGGCTTACGCCGGCATCGAATTCACTGCAGTCGATGGCAGATGTGAGCCCGTTGATTCAACGCCAACGAAGTGTGATCCAGCGACTGTTTGGTGACAAAGTCGCACAGCGGGAATGGGATGGCGATGAGTCTTCCAAGATCCGCAACTGGACGCCAGTACGCGCGCCTGGTCTGAACTGGCGGTGGATCAACGCCGACCGGATGATGTATTTCGAGTTGGAAAACAGGGATCCGGCGCGAGATACCCCTTTGCTCCAGCGCTTACGAGAATTCGAAGGCCAAAGGAACAGTTACCAGCAGTGGCTGGAGATGTGGCCAAAATTAACTCAAGAAATGAGTGAAACAGCGGTGCGTGGAATAAAATCCGGTGATGGAG
>NZ_JBFUFP010001825.1:0-554 GCF_056403375.1 Rhizobacter sp. P2_H2 | reverse complement strand
AGGCTACACGGCCACCTATAACCTGCGCGGCCAGCTCGCGACGATCACCAAGAACGGCGTGACGACGAGCTACACCTACAACGCGGCCGGGCAGCGGGTGCGCAAGGTGAGCAGCAGGGGGCCGCAGGTCGACCGCCACAACCAGGTGCGCTGGCCCGGCCGGCGGACTTCTTCGGGACGACTGCACCAGAGGCCAACCCGAGCGGCCCTGGGGTTTTCCCTTGGAACCAGGTTTCTGCATATTCTCTGCATCATTCGTCCAGACACTCGATCCTCTCCACAACCACCAGGGAGCAGATCGATGTCACCGAACGAACGACCCGACCCGGAGCGTCGCGGACCCTCCGGGCTGACGACACTGGAGCTGGCTGAATTGCTCCCGCCGCTGGAGCCGCTCCCGCTTCCGCCGCCTGAAGCGATGCGCCCCCCGCAGACGCTGTGGCGCGAGGTTCCCCGGCTGCTCTTCTGCATCACCGTCGGCGTCATCTCGGTGATGCACATCAGCTTCTTCATGACACAGGCCGAAGAACCCGTCAGCACGATCCGTTGCGTGG
>NZ_JBFUFP010001824.1:0-554 GCF_056403375.1 Rhizobacter sp. P2_H2 | reverse complement strand
GTGCTGTCATGGTCCAGCGTGCGCGGCGCAAACGGGATGTCCGTGGTGCCGCTGGCCGACACGATGCGCAGCGTGTACGCACCGGCCTCAGGGGCCTGGGGCCGACCCACCAGCGACTTCACCGGGTTCAGCTCGGCCGTGCCCGAGGCACCGATCTCGCCGCTGATCAGCAGCAGGTCCTGCGTGGCCGACGTCACCGCGGCGGCGGACACGTTGACCATCGATTTGTCCGACGGCGTCAGGTAGGTCTGCATCTTCCGGTAGTTGTAGTCGGAGAAGACCTGGCCGCCGCAGTAGCTCATGAGGTCGTGGCGATCGGTCGGGCGCGGGTCGTAGAAGGTGTTGCTGTCCGCTAGGTACGGCCAGATGTAGCGGCCGGCCTCGCCGAGGGTGGCATTCGGGTACGGGTAGTCCAGGTCGGGAACGGCGACGTCGCCGCAGGCCGCGTGCTGCAGCGAGAAGTTGTGGCCCATCTCGTGCGCCACGATATCGCGCACGGCGGTCGGCTGCTCGGGCATGTCGGTGCCGACGCCCACGTTGCCGCTCGGGTACGC
>NZ_JBFUFP010001823.1:0-555 GCF_056403375.1 Rhizobacter sp. P2_H2 | reverse complement strand
CCGCGGATCGGCCCGCATGCCGTCGCCGTCGGCGTCATCGTCGCCGCGCCGGTCCGCGCCAGCCGCGGCGCCATGCGCCAGGCACGCGGTGAACCAGAACTCGCTGCCCTGCCCCGGCTCGCTGCTCACGCCGACCTCGCCGCCCATCATCGCGGCCAGGCGCTGCGTGATCGCCAGGCCCAGCCCGGTGCCGCCGAAGCGCCGCGTGGTCGAGGTGTCGGCCTGCACGAAGGCCTCGAACAGCCGCTCGAACTGGTCGGCCGCGATGCCGATGCCGGTGTCGCGCACCGCGAAGCGCAGCCGCACGCCGGCCGCATCGTCGGCCAGCCGCAGCACGCGCAGCGCGACGCTGCCGTGCGCGGTGAACTTCACTGCATTGCTCAGCAGGTTCAGCATCGCCTGCAGCAGCCGGGTCGGGTCGCCATGCAGCAGGTCGGGCACGTCGTCGTCGGCGCGCAGCGACAGCGCGAGCCCCTTGGCCAGCGCCCGCTCGGCCACCTGGCTGCGGGCGCGTGCGAGCAGCGCATGCAACGAGAAACCGGTGCGCTCCAGGTC
>NZ_JBFUFP010001822.1:0-556 GCF_056403375.1 Rhizobacter sp. P2_H2 | reverse complement strand
TCTCCGGGTCGGGCAGCGTGCGCTTCGACGAGCTCGCGGTGCGGCAGGTGAATTTCGACATCTCGGGCGCGGGCGACGGTCAACTGGCCGGCCGGGTCGAGCAACTCGAGCTGAACGTCTCGGGCCGCGGCAAGCTGGTGGCCGATCAGCTGCGGGCCACGCGCGCGAGGGTGGCGATCAGCGGTGTCGCCAATGCCGAGCTGTGGGTGACCGACGACCTGCAGCTCGCGATTTCGGGCGCCGGCAAGATCGACTACTGGGGGCACCCGGTGGTGCGGCGGGCGGTGTCGGGGATGGGGAACGTCACGGCGCGCGGGGACAAGCCTTGACACGCAGATGCTGAAAAGACAAAGCCCGCACGACCTGATGTTCGTGCGGGCTTGTTTGTTTGGTGGCGCTTCAGGGATTCGAACCCCGGACCTGCGGATTATGATTCCGTCGCTCTAACCGACTGAGCTAAAGCGCCTGAGCCTCAGATTATAGCCAGGGTTTCGGGCGCTTTCGGCGCGTTGACCGACAATGCGTCACACACTCGCACGACATGCGAGTCCCACCC
>NZ_JBFUFP010001821.1:0-557 GCF_056403375.1 Rhizobacter sp. P2_H2 | reverse complement strand
GGCCGGCGTGCTTGCGCTGCTGCTGGTGATCGGTATCGCGCTGTCGGTGGCGTATCCGAACCTCCCGCAGGTCAGCGGCCTCGTCGACTACCGGCCGAAGCTGCCGATGCGCGTCTATTCGGCCGACGGCGTGCTGCTCGGCGAGTACGGCGAGGAGCGCCGCAACTTCACGCCGCTCGCCCAGGTGCCCAAGGTCATGCAGGACGCGGTGCTCGCGATCGAGGACGCGCGCTTCTACCAGCACGGCGGCGTCGACTACAAGGGCGTGCTGCGGGCCGGCCTCGCGCAGTTCAACGAGTCGCGCAGCCAGGGCGCCTCGACGATCACGATGCAGGTGGCKCGCAACTTCTATCTCTCCACCGAGAAGACGTTCACCCGCAAGATCTACGAGATCCTGCTGGCGCTGAAGATCGAGAGCCTGCTCAGCAAGGACCAGATCCTCGAGATCTACATGAACCAGATCTTCCTCGGCCAGCGCGCGCACGGATTCGCGGCGGCCAGCGAGATCTACTTCGGCAAGCCGCTGAAGGACATCTCGATCGCCGAGGCCGCGATGC
>NZ_JBFUFP010001820.1:0-559 GCF_056403375.1 Rhizobacter sp. P2_H2 | reverse complement strand
GTGCTGACGCAAGGCCTGCGCCTGACGCCGCAGGCGCTCGGGATGGCGGCCTCGGTCGGGGCGGCGACGCTGCCGGTGATGCGCCGGCCGCGCGTCGCGCTGTTCTCCACCGGCGACGAGCTGGTGATGCCGGGCGAGCCGCTGCGCCCCGGCGCGATCTACAACTCCAATCGCTACACGCTGCGCGCGCTGATCCAGGCGCTGGGCGGCGAGGTGACCGACCTCGGCATCGTGCCGGACCGGCTCGACGCGACGCGCGACGCGCTGGTGCGGGCGGCACGGGGGCACGACCTGATCGTCACCAGCGGCGGCGTGTCGGTCGGCGAAGAAGATCACCTGCGCCCTGCCGTGCAGGCCGAAGGGCGGCTCGACCTGTGGCAGATCGCGCTCAAGCCGGGCAAGCCGCTCGCGTTCGGCAGCGTGCGGCGTGGCGCTTCCTCCGGCGCGGGCGAAGCCTGGTTCATCGGCCTGCCGGGCAACCCGGTGTCGAGCTTCATCACCTTCCTGCTGGCGGTGCGGCCGGTGCTGCTGCGGCTGCAAGGGGCCGCGGCCGGGATGC
>NZ_JBFUFP010001819.1:0-559 GCF_056403375.1 Rhizobacter sp. P2_H2 | reverse complement strand
GACATCGTCACCTCGTCGAAGCTGTTGATGAAGGCAAGCATCCAGCCGCCGGTGACGCCCGGCAGGATCATCGGCAGCGTGATGCGCCGGAACACGGTGAAGCGGCCGGCCCCGAGCGACGCGGCCGCCTGCTCGGCGCTGCGGTCGAAGCCGACCAGCGCCGCCACCACCAGCCGCAGCGTGTACGGCGTGACGATCAGCGCATGCGCGAACACCAGGAAGCCGAAGCTGCCGGTGCCGCCGACCAGCGCGAACAGCCGCAGCAGCGCGACGCCGAGCACCAGGTGCGGAATGATCAGCGGCGACAGGAACAGCCCGTTCAGGAACTCGCGCCCGGCGAACTGGTGGCGCGTGATCGCGAGACCCGCGGGCACCGCCAGCAGCGTGGCGAGCGTGGCCGAGCCGAGCGCGAGCCACAGGCTGTTCCAGAACGACTGCATGAAATCCGGGTGCTCGAACACCGCGTGGAACCAGCGCAGCGAGAAGCTGGTGGTCGGCAGCGTCAGCGTGTTCTCGGGCGTGAAGGCGACCAGGCACACGACGACCAGCGGCGCCAGCA
>NZ_JBFUFP010001818.1:0-561 GCF_056403375.1 Rhizobacter sp. P2_H2 | reverse complement strand
CGGTGAACGAGATGATGCGCGTGGCGGCATCGGCGCCGATCGCGATCAGCCCGGCCAGGTCGGGCGTGTACGGCACGATCTTCCGGATCGCGGTGATGCGCTCGTAGAAGCGCTCGCCGGCCGGCGTCACCGTCTCCAGCGTGTAGGCACCGCCCTGCTTCTGCAGCGCCGCGATGGTGTCGGCCATGTCGGGGCGCAGGTTGCCGCCGGCGATCTGCCAGGTGGTGTCGCCCTGATGGATCAGGTTCTGCAGGTAGACGGCCTGGTGCGCGCGGTGGAACGAGCCGAGGCCGAGGTGGAGGATGGTCAGGGGAGTGGTCGTCATGGGAAAGCTCGCATCGCTAGGCGGCCTGCTGCAGCGGGCGCAGCGTTCGCCCCTGGGCGTCGAAGAGGTGGAGGGCGCTGGCGTCGAAGCTGATGCCGACGCTGTCGCCCGGCTTGAGGGTGGTGCGCTCGCTCTGCCGCGAGACGAGGGGGACGCCTTCGCTGGTGTCGCCCTGATGGATCAGGTTCTGCAGGTAGACGGCCTGGTGCGCGCGGTGGAACGAGCCGAGGCCGAGG
>NZ_JBFUFP010001817.1:0-563 GCF_056403375.1 Rhizobacter sp. P2_H2 | reverse complement strand
GGATTTTCTGTCCCATGGTTTTCCTTCTGCGCTCAGTTGCCCACGGTCACGAAGATGTGACACGTCGGCTTGCTGATGCGGTTGCCGCGGCCCTTGGCCCGTGCGGAAAAGCGCTTGAGGGTGGCAGCCTGCTCGACGAAGATCGTCTTGACCTTCAGTTCGTCGATGTCGGCACCGTCGTTGTGCTCTGCGTTGGCGATCGCCGACTCCAGGGCCTTCTTGATGATGCCGGCTGCCTTCTTGGGCGTGAAGCTCAGGATGTTCAGCGCCTGGTCGACCTTCTTGCCGCGGACCAGGTCGGCCACCAGCCGACCCTTGTCGGCAGAGAGGCGGACGCCGCGAACGATTGAACGGGTTTCCATCGTCGTCATCCTTACTTCTTGTTGGCCTTCTTGTCGGCCGGGTGCCCCTTGAACGTGCGGGTCAGCGCAAATTCACCGAGCTTGTGGCCGACCATCTGGTCGGTGATGTACACGGGCACGTGCTGCTTGCCGTTGTGCACCGCGATCGTCAACCCGATGAAGTCGGGAAGAATCGTCGAGCGGCGCGACCAGGTCTTGATC
>NZ_JBFUFP010001816.1:0-563 GCF_056403375.1 Rhizobacter sp. P2_H2 | reverse complement strand
CGATCGCCTTCTGCTGGGCATTCTTGTCGGCCTCGATCAGCTCGATCTCTTTCAGGCGCTCGGCCACCGCGACCTCGCGCGCCGTCGTCACGCCTTCTTCCGACTTCACCGCCTCGGCGCGCGCCGCGTTGGCCGCGGCATCGGCGTCGGACTGCTCGCGCGACTTGTTGGCGATCGCGATCTGCGTGTCCTGGCGCGCGATCTCGACCTGCTTGCGCTGCTCGGCGCGCTGCACCTCGGTCTGGCGCTCGCTCTCGATGGTGCGCGTCTGCACGGCGAGGTTCTTCTCGATCTCGGCCGCCTTGATCTCGCGCTCGGCGACGATGCGCTTCTGGCTCACCTGGCGCTCCGCCTCGATCTTCACCGTCTCGGCCTCGCGGCTGCGCTCGGCCTGCTGCTGCGCGATCTGCGCCATCTGCTCGGCACGCGCGATCTCGATCTCGCGCTGCTGGGTCAGCGTCGCGAACTCCTGGTCTTTCTCGATCAGCAGCTTCTGGCGCGATGCATCGAGGTTCTTGGTGCGCACCTGCATCTCGGTGTCCTGCTCGACGTCGTTGCGCTGC
>NZ_JBFUFP010001815.1:0-563 GCF_056403375.1 Rhizobacter sp. P2_H2 | reverse complement strand
GCCGAAGATGCTGGCCGAGGAGTTCCCCGATGCACGCGGCCGCGTCAAGCTGCTGCCGAACGGGCCGCCGGTGCCGTACCCGGTGCAGTTCCGCGTGATGGGGCCGGATGCGGCGCAGGCCCGTGCCTGGGCCGACAAGGCCAAGGACATCCTGCGCGCCAATCCGAACATGCGCGGCGTGAACGACAACTGGAACGAATCGGTCAAGGTGCTGCGCCTGGAGGTCGACCAGGACAAGGCGCGCGCACTGGGCGTCACCAGCCAGGCCATCGCCACCGCGTCGCGCACCATCCTGTCGGGCAACACCGTCGGGCAGTACCGCGAAGCCGACCGGCTGGTCGACATCGTCGTGCGCCAGCCGCTGGACGAGCGCAACGCCATCACCGACATCGGCAACGCCTACCTGCCGACGGCCAGCGGCCGCTCGATCCCGCTGACGCAGATCGCCAAGGTCGGTTTCACCTGGGAGCCGGGCGTGCTGTGGCGCGAGGGCCGCGACTATGCGGTGACGGTGCAGGGCGACGTGGTCGAGGGCCTGCAGGGCCCGACGGTCACGACGCAGG
>NZ_JBFUFP010001814.1:0-563 GCF_056403375.1 Rhizobacter sp. P2_H2 | reverse complement strand
GGCCGGCGACGCAGTGCTGCTGAGCCCGGCCTGCGCGAGCCTGGACATGTTCCGCAACTACGCGCACCGCGCGCAGGTGTTCTGCGACGAGGTGCGGGCGATCGCCGCGGAAGGGGGCAGCGAGGCATGAGCAGCTTGACGGCCCGCTCCGGATTCGACGCGCTGAAGGAGCGCGTGCGCGCGCTGTTCAAGCGCGACGGGTCGGTGCCGATCCGCGACTGGACCGGTGCGTCGGCGAACAAGCCGGTGCAGCTGCAGGGCTTCGACCAGCCGCTGGTGTGGGTGGTGGTGGCGCTGCTCGCGCTCGGCATGGTGATGGTGTATTCGGCCTCGGTGGCGCTGCCCGACAACCCGAAGTTCACGCGCTATGCGCCGACGCATTTCCTGGTGCGCCACATCCTGTCGATCGTCGTCGCGCTGGTCGCCGCGGTGGTCGTCGTGCAGCTGCCGGTGAGCCTGTGGGAGAAGTTCGCGCCGTGGCTGTTCGCCGCCTCGCTGCTGCTGCTGGTGCTGGTGCTGATCCCGCACGTCGGCAAGGGCGTCAACGGCGCGCGGCGCTGGAT
>NZ_JBFUFP010001813.1:0-565 GCF_056403375.1 Rhizobacter sp. P2_H2 | reverse complement strand
GCTGGGTGCCCTGGTCTCGCTCAGTTCGATTGGCGCCGGCGCGATCGGCGCGACCCTGACCCTCGTCCTCTATCCGCGACTTCCCATTCAACGCCTGATCGGAACCGACATCGCCCATGCGGCGGTGCTCACGCTCGTCGCGGGCCTGGGGCATGCGGCGCTTGGGAACGTCGACTGGTTGCTGCTCGCCAGCCTGCTGGTCGGATCCCTGCCCGGCATCTGGTTGGGCGCGCGATTGATCAGATCCCTGCCGGACAAAGTGACGCGCGGGCTGTTGTGCGCGTCCCTGGTGACTGCCGGGCTCCGCGTCATCCATTGAGCGCGAACGCCCAACGACAAAGGACCCCATGAAGCTGAATGACGACCCCTCCCTTCGCGAGTGCGTGACGCCCGGGCGCGTGACGGCCGGTCTCGATCAATCCCACCTCGACTGGCTCGAGGAAGAAGCCATCTTCATCCTGCGCGAGACCGTCGCCGCGTTCGAGCGCCCGGCCCTGCTGTTCTCGGGCGGCAAGGATTCGTGCGTCGTGCTGCGCCTGGCCGAGAAGGCCTTCAAGACCAAGGG
>NZ_JBFUFP010001812.1:0-566 GCF_056403375.1 Rhizobacter sp. P2_H2 | reverse complement strand
GGCCTGCCGCCAGGCCGATCGCTGGACCGTGGTCGCCACGGCGACGGCCGAACAGGCGCCCACGTCGGACATGCGCCAAGCCGGCAGCCCGCTTCCGCGTGCGGTGCTGGACGCCGTGGATGCACGGATCGAGGGTGCTGTGCTGACGGCCGATGAGGTGAAGCAGGCGCAGAAACGCGGCTGGCGGCACTGAGCAATACGCGCGTGAAGGTCTACTTTTGCGACCCGCACAGCCCGTGGCAACGAGGCACCTTTCCGGGCGACGAAGGGGCCGCGCCCCGGCGCCGACGACGAGTGAGCAGCAGCGTATCGAGGAACTCGACCGCTTGCGGCTCACGGCTCAGATCAACCCGCCCTGCCGCCCTGCCTCAATACTTCCGATTCGGAAACTCCTTGGCCGCGACCTCCTGCGGGAACACGCCCTCGTTGGTCTTGATCCAGCGCGGCAGTGTTTCACCCGCTGCCGCCTTCTTCGCGGCCTCCATCAGTTGCGGCCCGAGCAGCGGACTGCATTCGACCGACACGTTCATCTTGCCGGCCATCATGGCCTCGAAGGCGCCTTTCAC
>NZ_JBFUFP010001811.1:0-566 GCF_056403375.1 Rhizobacter sp. P2_H2 | reverse complement strand
GCCGAAGGGCTGCATGCACACGCACCGCACGCTGATGGCGAACACGGTGGGCGGCTGCTGGGGCCATGCCGGCGCCGAGACGGTGAGCCTGGGCGTGGTGCCGATGTTCCACATCACCGGCATGGTCTACGGCGTGCTCGGGCCGGTCTGGAACGGCAGCACGACGGTGCTGATGCCGCGTTGGGACCGCGAGCTCGCAGGCCGGCTGATCTCGCGCCACCGGCCGACGCACTGGACCTGCATCCCGACGATGATCATCGACCTGTTCGGCAGCCCCAACTACAGGAGCTTCGACCTGTCGAGCCTGCGCTACCTGAGCGGCGGTGGCGCGGCGATGCCGCAGGCGGTGGCCGAGCGGCTGCAGGCGGAGTTCGGGCTGACCTTCGCCGAAGGCTACGGGCTGACCGAGACCGCGGCGCCGAGCCATGCGAATCCGCCGGAGCGCGCGAAGCTGCAGTGCCTGGGCATCCCGATCTTCGGCGTCGACTCGCGCGTGGTGGACCCTGTCACGCTGCAGGAGATGCCGATCGGCGAGGTGGGCGAGATCGTCACGCACGGGCCGATGG
>NZ_JBFUFP010001810.1:0-567 GCF_056403375.1 Rhizobacter sp. P2_H2 | reverse complement strand
TCGGCAAGCGGACCGCGACCTCCAGCTCGAACGACCGCTATGCCAACCAGGAGGTGTCGTACCTGCTGCAGCGGGTCGAGGATTTCCCGGGCACGGTGATCCTCGCGACCAACCTGAAGGCCAACATCGACGATGCGTTCGCGCGGCGCTTCCAGTCGCTGGTGCACTTCCCGATGCCGGACGCCGAGCAGCGGCGGCTGCTGTGGGAGGGCATGGTGAGGCACACCGGGCGGCTGGCCGACGACGTCGACCTGCAGGGGCTGGCCGAGCGGCACGAGCTGTCGGGCGGCGCGATCGCGAACGTGGTGCGCTTCGGGGCGCTGGGCGCGCTGCAGGGCGGGCGCGAGCGCATCGAGATGGCCGACCTGCGGCGCGGCATTGCCAAGGAACTGCGCAAGGAAGGGCGCACGGCATGACGCATCGCGATGCACCTTTCCCGCGGCCCGAGCCGTGTGCGCGCTGCCGGCGGGCGCGCATCGCGCTGGCCGGCGCGGTGCTGGTGCTGGCGGCGAGCCTCGGGCTGCGTGCGGCGACGGTGCCGCACGCGGCCTCGGCGCCGGCTTCCTC
>NZ_JBFUFP010001809.1:0-570 GCF_056403375.1 Rhizobacter sp. P2_H2 | reverse complement strand
GCGCAACACCGGGCGCGGCTCGACGAGCAGCCGACCCAGTTCGATCCGGCGCCGCTGGCCGCGTACCGCGATGCGGTGCTCGCGCTGTGCGCCGTGGTGTTCCCCGCGTCGGCCGGCGCTTGATCACCAAGGGTCCCCGCGCATTGCGACAGCCCGGGCGGGCCTGGGGACTGCTGTCCGCATCGATCTTCCTCGCGACGCTCGCGGCCCAGGCGGTGCCGAAGGCGGTGCTCGACTGGCAGCCCGGGCTCGCGGCCACCGAGCCGTGGCGCTGGTGGACGGCGCTGTTCGTGCATTTCAGCCTGCTGCACCTCGGTGCCAACCTGCTCGGGCTGGTGCTGGTCGCGACGCTCGGCCTGTCGGCGCGCGTGCCGTGGCCGATGAGCGCGGCGTGGTTCGCGGCCTGGCCGCTGACGCACCTTGCGCTGCTGCTGCAGCCGGAGTTGCGCCACTACGGCGGGCTGTCGGGCGTGCTGCATGCGGCGGTGGCGATCGTCGCGGTGCACCTGCTGACGGCGCCGCAGGTGCCGCGCCATCACCGGTGGATCGGCGGCGCGGTCCTCGCGGGCC
>NZ_JBFUFP010001808.1:0-571 GCF_056403375.1 Rhizobacter sp. P2_H2 | reverse complement strand
GGCCGCAGCGCTGGTGGCCTGCGGCACCGTGCCGCAACCCAACGCCGCCCTCGACAGGGCTCACGCCAGCTATGAAACGCTGCAAGGCGACCCGAAGGCCGTCGAGTACGCCGGGCCGGAGATGACGCAGGCCCGCGAAGCGCTCGCGGCCGGCGATGCGGCCCGCGCGCGCGGCGACACGCTGCGCAGCGTCGACCACTTCGCCTACCTGGCCCAGCAGCGCGTGGCCATCGCGCGCGAGGCCACCAGTGCCAAGACCTGGGACAAGGCCGCCGCCGATGCCAAGGCCGGCAGCGTCGGCGACAAGGCGGCGCGCGAGGTGGCCGCAGCCCGCATGGCAACCCAGGCCAAGGGCGCGGAACTGGCGGTCGCCACGGCCGGCGCGCAGCAGGACAAGGCGCGTGCCGCCGAGCTGGAGCTGCAGCTGAAGGCGCTGGGCTCCAAGCAGACCGACCGCGGCGACGTGATCACGCTGGGCGACGTGCTGTTCGACTCCAACCGCGCCCAGTTGCGCGCCGGCGGTGTGCGCGACATGGGCAAGCTGGTCGAGTTCATGAAGAACCACCCGAAG
>NZ_JBFUFP010001807.1:0-572 GCF_056403375.1 Rhizobacter sp. P2_H2 | reverse complement strand
GACGGGGCCTGGGTGCGGTCGTCGACGACCCACCAGCGGCCGTCGGGCGAGCGCGCCAGGTCGGCGGCGTACTGGAACAGGTGCACGCCGCCGGCCGGGCGGATGCCCTGCACCTGGTGCAGGTAGCCGCTGTGGCCGAACACCACCGACGGCGGCACGCTGCCGTTGCGCAGCAGCTCCTGCGGGCCGTAGATGTCGGTCAGCACGCGGTTCAGCAGCTCGGCGCGCTGCGCGATGCCGGCCTCGATCTCGTCCCATTCGGCGGGCGAGATCAGCAGCGGCAGCGGATCGACCTCCCAGGGGCGGTCGGCGCCCTGCGGGTCGGCATAGACGTTGTAGGTGATCCCGTTCTCGCGGATCTCGCGTTCCATCAGCGACAAGGTGTCGCCGATGTCGGGCCCCTGGCGCTGGGCCAGGGTCTCCAGGAAAGCTTCCCAGTGGGGGCGTGGCGCGCCGGGCGCCGCGAGCAACTCGTCGTAGCGACCCTCGTGGACGGCGTATCCCTCAAGCAATGTTCTGAGCATGTGTCGACTTCAAACCAGTCGCCAGTTTGTCATGGAACCGCCCCCCCC
>NZ_JBFUFP010001806.1:0-572 GCF_056403375.1 Rhizobacter sp. P2_H2 | reverse complement strand
CGCCGGTCTCTGCCATCTATGCCGACGAAGCGGGCCCCGAGCAATGACAAGTACCCCACCGCGCCGCGTGCTTGACGTGCGCAACCTCAGCGTCAGCTTCGCCGTCGAAGGCGGCCGGCTGCAGGCGGTGCGCGCGCTCGACTTCCACGTCGATGCCGGCGAGACGCTCGCGATCGTCGGCGAGTCCGGCTCGGGCAAGTCGGTGTCGTCGCTCGCGCTGATGCGCCTGGTCGAGCACGGCGGCGGCCGCATCGACAGCGGCGAGATGTGGCTGACGCGCCGCGACGGCGAGCGCGTCGACCTGGCGCAGGCCGATGGGCGCCGCATGCGCGCGCTGCGCGGCGCGGACCTCGCGATGGTCTTCCAGGAGCCGATGACCTCGCTGAACCCGGTCTTCACCGTCGGCCAGCAGGTCGCCGAATCGATCCGCCTGCACCAGGGCCGCTCGCAGCGCGAGGCGATGGCCGAGGCGCTGCGCCTGTTCGACCTGGTGCGCATCCCCGAGGCGCGCGAGGTGCTGGGCCGCCATCCGCACCAGCTGTCGGGCGGCATGCGCCAGCGCGTGATGATCG
>NZ_JBFUFP010001805.1:0-573 GCF_056403375.1 Rhizobacter sp. P2_H2 | reverse complement strand
GCGCTGCACCCGCTCGCGGCCGAGCCGCGCCTGCAGCCGCTCGAGCAGGCGCGTGAGCCCTTCGTGCTCGCTGCGCGGCGTCGGGAACAGCTCGGCGTTCGGCGGCGGCTGGCGCGCGATGTCGCTGGCGCGCAGCACGAGCTCCAGCGTCGGCGCCGGCAAGGCCAGCTGCGCGAGCCGCTCGCGCAGCAGCGCCATCAGGTGCTTCGCATCGCGCGACGGCTCGGCCAGCGCGATCTCCAGCGTCGTGTGCTGCGGCGTCCGGTCATCGCGCCGCCAGCGCGGCTCGTGCTTCATCTGCAGGCTGAAACGGCGCACGAAGGCATGCTGCGCCGCGAGCCACGCCACCAGCCGCGACAGCAGCACCTGCACGCCGTGCATCACCTGCTCGGTGGTGTCGGCCCGCGCGAACAGCTCGAGCGCGCTGTCGAAACTCGCCGGCAGCGCGATCGACATGCGCGGATCGGGGCGCCGGCCGAGCGCGCCGTCGAGCTCGGTCAGCAGCGCCTCGCCGAAGCGCCGCGCCAGCCCGGCGCGCGGCAGGCTGCGCAGGTCGCCCAGCGTGTTCAGCCC
>NZ_JBFUFP010001804.1:0-573 GCF_056403375.1 Rhizobacter sp. P2_H2 | reverse complement strand
GTTCGCTGCCGAACACACCCGCCTCACGTGGGCCGGGCCGGCGCACCCGGCTCGACCGGCTCGAGCGGCTGCACCGGGGCAGCGGCGCGCCGCGGGCGCAGCGCGGCCCACGCGCGCGCGATCAGCCCGCGCTCGCGCCACGGCCGGCGGATGCCGTCGCGCACCAGGTCCGGCTCGTCCCACGGGATGTCGTGCCAGGCGTCGCGCAGGTGCGGGCTCGCCGGATCGCGCTCCCATTCGCCCGGGAAGATCGCGATCGCCCGACCGGCCAGCGCCGGTCCGCGCGCGACCTCGGCCGCGCCGGTCCACGACGCCACCAGCGCGGCCGGCAGGTCGTGCCCCGGCCCGAGCCGCAGGTGGCAGATCGGCGTGGCGCGCGGGTTCATCTCGATCATGCAGGCCGCGCCGGTGGCCGACGCCAGCACGAAGTCGAGGCCCCACAGGCCGGACAGGCCCAGGCGGGCGACGATGCGCCGCGCCGCCTCGGTCATCTCGGCGTTGTCGATCACCCGCACGACGGTGGCCGGCCCGGTGCGGTCCTGCGTGTGGACCGCGACCACGCTGGTGCCGGCC
>NZ_JBFUFP010001803.1:0-576 GCF_056403375.1 Rhizobacter sp. P2_H2 | reverse complement strand
ATTTCGCATCGGCCTTCCGCTCGGCGATCGAGCATGCGGGGCTGCGCTTCGTCGTCGCCTGCGACACGCTCCCGCACGAGGTGTTCGTCGATGTCGACATGTGGGAGAAGGTGGTCCTGAACCTGCTGTCGAACGCATTCAAGTTCACGTTCGAGGGCGAGATCGCCGTCTCGCTGCGCAGCGAGGCCGGACAGGCGGTGCTGGAAGTGCGCGACACCGGCATCGGCATGGACGACGAGGCGCTCGCCCATGTGTTCGACCGGTTCCATCGCGTGGCCGGGGCGCGCTCGCGCTCGCACGAGGGCACCGGCATCGGCCTCGCGCTGGTGAAGGAGCTGGTGCGGCTGCACGGCGGCAACGTGGTGGTGACCAGCGGACCGGGCCTGGGCAGCTGCTTCACGGTGAGCGTGCCGCTCGGGGTGGCGCACCTGCCGGCGCACCGGGTGGGGCTCGCGCCGGCGGCCGCGGCGGGCGCCGTGCCGGCGGTCGCGCTGGATGCGTTCGTCGAGGACGGCCCGGCGGCCGCGGCGGGCGCCGTGCCGGCGGTCGCGCTGGATGCGTTCGTCGAGGACGGCC
>NZ_JBFUFP010001802.1:0-582 GCF_056403375.1 Rhizobacter sp. P2_H2 | reverse complement strand
CGTCGGTGCAACCCTGGTTGACACGGCCACCCGTGCCGACAACATGGTCAGCTACTACACCCCGGCTCTGGGCGGTCTGTATGCCCGCGCTTCGGTGGCTGCCGGTGAAGGCACCCCGGGCAAGAAGCACATCGCCGGTCGTATCGGCTACGCTGCTGGTCCCCTGGACGTGTCGGGCTCGTATGGCACGACCGATGCCAACGCCGCTGAAGACAAGTACAAGAAGGGCAACTTCGGCGCTTCGTACGACTTCGGCGTCGTCAAGGTGATGGGCTTCGTGTCGCAAGCCAAGTTCCTGGATGCCAAGCAGAACGTGATTCAAGGCGGTGTGTCGGTGCCGTTCGGCCCGACCACGCTGCGCGCGAACTACGTGCGTGTGGATGCCAAGGGCAAGATCGGCGCGACGAGCATCGATGCTGACGATGCGAACCAGTTCTCGCTGGGCGCGACCTACGACCTGTCCAAGCGCACCGCGCTGTACTCGTCGTACGCCCAGATCAAGAACAAGGGTGCTGCGAAGTTCGCCGTGGCCGGTGGTTCGGCCACCAGCCTCCCGAACATCGCTGCTGGCCAGAAGTCGCA
>NZ_JBFUFP010001801.1:0-583 GCF_056403375.1 Rhizobacter sp. P2_H2 | reverse complement strand
CTGCCGATGCGGGCGACGCCGCCGCGCTGCAGCGCGTGCTGGACACCCTGGCGCGCGAGATGGCGCCGCTGCGCGGCGTCGTGCACGCGGCCGGCACGCTCGACGACGGCATCGCGCTGCGCCAGGACTGGCCGCGCTGTGCCGCCGTGCTGCACAACAAGGCGCAGGCGGCCCGGCACCTGCACGCGTTGACGCGCACGCTGCCGCTGGATTTCTTCGTGATGTATTCGGCCGCCGGCCTGCTGCTCGGTGCGCCGGGGCAGTGCGCCTATGCGGCGGCCAATGCCGAGCTCGATGCGCTGGCGCACCTGCGCCGCGCGCAGGGCCTGCCGGCGCTGAGCGTGGCCTGGGGCGTGTGGGGCCAGGGCGGCATGGCGACGCAGCTCGCCGCGGGCGGCCACGATCCGTGGCGCGAGCGCGGGCTGGCGCCGATCGATCCGGCGCACGGCCTCGAGCAGCTGGCGCAGCTGCTGCGCGAGGGCGCGGTGCATGCCGCGGTGCTGCCGATCGACTGGCAGCGCTTCATCGCGACGCTGCCGGCCGGCGTGGACCCGGCCTTCTTCGACGACGTGGTGCCGCGTGC
>NZ_JBFUFP010001800.1:0-584 GCF_056403375.1 Rhizobacter sp. P2_H2 | reverse complement strand
TACGCCTCGGACCCGCGCGTGAAGCTGCCGTTCTCGCGCACCGAGGGGCTCGCGCGGCTCGACGTCGACGGCGAGGCCTGGATCGTCTATTCGAGCGTGGCCGCCGACGGCATCGCGCAGGCGGCGCAGCGCGTCTCGCAGCGGCACCAGATGGCGGCCGAATCGGGGGCCAAGGTGTTCCCGCCGATGCTGGTGCTGGTGGTCGTGGTCGGCGGGCTGCTGCTGTTCGGGCTGCGGCGCGGCCTGCAGCCGCTGGGCGATACGGCGCGCGACGTGGCGGCGCGCAGCGCCCGCTCGATGCTGCCGATCGCCACCGACGGCGTGCCGCGCGAGATCAAGCCGCTGGTGCTGTCGATCAACGACCTGCTCGGCCGGTTGTCGGAAGCGTTCTCGGCGCAGCGGCGCTTTCTGGCCGATGCGGCGCACGAGCTGCGCACACCGGTGACCGCGCTGCGCCTGCAGGTGCACCTGCTGCGCCGCTCGGACAGCCCGGCCGCGCGGCAGGATGCGCTGGACGAGCTGGAGCAGGGCGTGATCCGCTCGGAGCGGATGGTGCAGCAGCTGCTGGCGGTGGCGCGCTCGGA
>NZ_JBFUFP010001799.1:0-588 GCF_056403375.1 Rhizobacter sp. P2_H2 | reverse complement strand
CTGCTGCCGCGGGCGCCGCGCCTGCGCGCCAGCCTGCTCGGCTGCGAGGGCGACCTGCGCGAGCTGGCCGGCGACAGCGTGCAGGCGATGGCCTTGTTCGAGCAGTCGGTCGCGGTCGCCGAGCAGATGCACGACGACGAGCAGCGCGCCGACGGCCTGTACCACCGCGGCTACCTGCGCGGCGTGCGCGGCGAGTTCGCCAACGGCCTGTTCGACCTGCGCCTGGCCAACCAGCTGTACGAGCGGCTGGGCATGCCGCAACAGGCGCTGACCTCGCTGAACGCGATCGCGATCCTCTACAACCGCATGGGCGACTACAGCCAGGCGCGCTACTACTTCGAGGCGGCGCTGCGGGCGCAGCAGGCCGCCGGGCTGCGCCGCGAGCAGGCCGTCACGCAGCACAACCTCGGCCGGGCGCTCGAGAACCTGAAGGACTGGGACGCCGCGCAGCACGCCTTCGAGTCGGTGCTGGCGCTGAGTCGCGAGCTCGGCTATCCGCGCGGCGAGGCCTACGCGCTGCGCGGGCTGGCCAGCGTGCGCAACGCGCGCGGCGATGCGGTGGGCGCGCTCGCCCTGCTCGACCAGGCG
>NZ_JBFUFP010001798.1:0-589 GCF_056403375.1 Rhizobacter sp. P2_H2 | reverse complement strand
ACTCAGGGCCGTCTATTTAGACGATTTGAATCGCCCCGGGTTCCGTGGAGGCCGGTTGGTTTAAGTCAGGCCGGCGTRGYGGCCTGCTCRGCGAGTTGCCGGTAGTAGTTTGCCTCAGCCTCGGCGGGTGGGATGTAGCCGATRGGCTCCAGCAGSCGGTGGTGGTTGAACCAGGACACCCATTCAAGCGTCGCCAGCTCCAAGGACTCCTTGGTCTTCCAAGGCGCACGGCGATGGATCAATTCGGCTTTGTAGAGGCCATTGATCGTCTCGGCCAGGGCGTTGTCGTAGCTGTCGCCCTTGCTGCCCACCGACGGCTCAACGCCGGCCTCTGCAAGGCGCTCGCTGTAGCGGATAGACACGTACTGCGACCCGCGGTCGGAGTGAATCACCAGGCTGCGATCCCGTTCGGGTTGCCGCGCGTACAACGCCTGCTCCAGGGCATCGAGGACGAAGTCCGTTCGCATCGAACTGCTGACGCGCCAGCCGACGATGCGCCTGGCGAAGACGTCAATGACGAAGGCCACGTACTGCCAGCCCTGCCACGTCGACACGTAGGTGAAGTCCGAGACCCAGAGCTGGTTCGGCC
>NZ_JBFUFP010001797.1:0-590 GCF_056403375.1 Rhizobacter sp. P2_H2 | reverse complement strand
CGCTGAAGTTCTTCTCGCACGCGGCCTCGCGCAGCGTGCTGTCATTGGTGGCCTGATGCCAGCCGCGCGCTACACCGTCGAGCACGAGACGCGCTACGCGTATGCGGCGCCGGTCTCGCAGTCGTGGCAGCTGGCCCGGCTGGCGCCGCGCGAGCTGCCGTGGCAGAAGCTGCTGTCGCATGCGCTGCAGATCGACCCGCCGCCCGACGAGCGCCACGAGGCGCCCGACAGCTTCGGCAACGCGGTCACGCATTTCGGGCTGCATGGCGCGCACCGCCTGCTGCGGGTGCGCATGGCCTGTACGGTCGAGGTCGGCACGCGGCCGGTGTGGGCGTCGGCCGCGCAGCCCTGGGAATCGGTGCGCGATGCGGTGCGCAACACGCCGACGCTCGGTGCGCTGGAGCCGGCCCGCATGTGCGAGCCGACGGTGCTGGTGCCGCTGTCCGAGGGCGCACGCCTGTATGCGCGCAAGGCGCTCGCGCCGGGGCGCGACTGGTTCGAGGCCCTTGCCGCGCTGACGCAGGCGATCCACGATGACTTCGAATTCGAGGCCGGGGCGACCACCGTCAGCACCTCGGTCGACGAGGTGC
>NZ_JBFUFP010001796.1:0-590 GCF_056403375.1 Rhizobacter sp. P2_H2 | reverse complement strand
CTCGAGGGGGAGGCGCGCAGCGCCTCGGGGGTGGGGCAACCTTCTTCAGCGATTGAACTCGAATGGCGCCTGGGGCTGGGTGTCGGAGAACTTCATCACTTCGAAGCGCACGCACGGCGAGGTCGGATCGGCCGGTGAGGCCCCCAGCCCGATCGCACCGCTGCCGTGCAGCGTGCAGGTGCCGCGGCGCAGCTGCACGATCTCGGAGTCGCTGGAGAAGCGCACGTAGGTGCCGTTGTAGCTGAGGTCGGTCAGCTGGAAGGCGCCGCCGTGCCAGTCGATGCGCGCATGCGAGCGCGAGACCCGCGAATCGTCGATGCAGTAGGTGGCCTGCGGGCTGCGGCCCAGCACCACCGGCAGGCTCGGGCCGGCATAGACGCGGTTCAGGTCGAGCCACGCGAGGCGGATGCCTTCGGGCTCGGTGGTGACGGGCAGCAGGTCGCCGTAGGCCGTGGCCGCGGTGTCGCCGAAGCGCCGGCCTTCGAGCAGGTAGACATGCACCGGCTCGACGCGGCCGCGCAGCTGCACCCGGTCGAGGCTGCGAAAGCGCGCGCTGCTCTCGGCATCCTGCGCCGAGAACACGGTGGCGG
>NZ_JBFUFP010001795.1:0-590 GCF_056403375.1 Rhizobacter sp. P2_H2 | reverse complement strand
GGCCAGCAGCGTCAGCCCCGTCGCGACGATCAGCCCGCCCATGATCGCGACCGCCATCGGGCCCCAGAACACGCTGCGCGACAGCGGGATCATCGCGAGCACCGCCGCCGCCGCGGTCAGCACGATCGGCCGGAAGCGCCGCACCGCCGATTCGACGATCGCCTCCCAGGCCGGCACGCCGCGCGCACGGTCCTGCTCGATCTGGTCGATCAGGATCACCGAGTTGCGCATGATCATGCCCATCAGCGCGATCACGCCGAGCAGCGCGACGAAGCCGAACGGCCGGTTCAGCAGCAGCAGCGCGCCCGCCACGCCGGCGATGCCGAGCGGCCCGGTGAGGAACACSAGGATCGAACGCGAGAAGCTGTGCAGCTGCAGCATCAGCAGCGTGAACATGATGAACAGCGCGAGCGGCAGGCCCGCGGCGATCGAGCCCTGCCCCTTGCTGCTCTCCTCCACCGCGCCGGCGATCTCGATGCGATAGCCGTCCGGCATGGTCTTCTGCAGCTTGTCGAGATCCGGCCACACCTGCGTCGTGACCGTCGGGCCCTGCAGGCCCTCGACCACGTCGCCCTGCACCGTCACCGCAT
>NZ_JBFUFP010001794.1:0-591 GCF_056403375.1 Rhizobacter sp. P2_H2 | reverse complement strand
GCCGTCGACCTTCAGGTTGTCGCGGTCGAGCTCCACCTGCGCCTGGCCGGTGGTGACGATGCGCCGGTCGACCCGGCCCAGCAGCTGGAAGCGCTCGGCCACCAGCGTCATCTTCGCGTGCGGCTTCTCGCCGAACTCGGCCGCGCCGCTCAGCTTGACGGTGCCGTTGCCGGCGCGCGCCTGGAAGGTGTTGATCTTCGCGTTGTCGCCCTGCAGCGCGATGTCGACCTCGCCGTCGGTCACGTTGACGCCCTGCAGGATGTTGCGCGCCGACAGGTCGGAGCCTTTCATGTGGCCGGTGTATTCGATCGCACCGAAGCGCCCGCCGATGGTCGCGGTGGTGCCGAGCTTGCCCCCCAGGCGCCAGCCGGCCGGCACCCACGCGCCCCAGGTGCCGAGGTTCGCCACCTGCGCCTCGAGCACGCCTTGCACCGGCGCCTCGGGCTCGGGCCAGGCGCGCTTCGGCGAGGTGCGCACGACGATCGCGCCGGCCGCCACGCCGAGCTGGTTGCCGGCCAGGCCCTGCGTGAAGTTCCAGACGCCGTCCTGCGCGCTCAGGCCGAGCCGCAGGTCGGTCAGGCCGAGCGGCTG
>NZ_JBFUFP010001793.1:0-592 GCF_056403375.1 Rhizobacter sp. P2_H2 | reverse complement strand
GGCTCATCCAGCGCTGCGGTGGATTGAGCGATCGCGAGATGGAAGCGCAGGTGCTCGACTCGATGGACATCGAGCGCGAGCGCGGCATCACGATCAAGGCGCAGACCGCCGCGCTCACCTACCAGGCGCGCAACGGCAAGACCTACCAGCTGAACCTGATCGACACGCCGGGGCATGTCGACTTCTCGTATGAGGTGAGCCGCTCGCTGTCGGCCTGCGAGGGCGCATTGCTGGTGGTCGACGCGAGCCAGGGTGTCGAGGCGCAGACTGTCGCCAACTGCTACACCGCGATCGAACTCGGCGTGCACGTGATCCCGGTGCTGAACAAGATGGACCTGCCGCAAGCCGATCCGCAGCGCGCGAAGGACGAGATCGAGGACGTGATCGGCATCGACGCGACCGATGCGATTCCGTGCAGCGCGAAGACCGGCGAGGGCATCGACGACATCCTCGAGGCGGTGATCACCCGCATGCCGCCACCCCAGGGCAACCCCGACGCGCCGCTGCGAGCGATGATCATCGATTCGTGGTTCGACAACTACGTCGGCGTCGTGATGCTGGTGCGCGTGGTCGACGGCGAACTGAAGAAGGG
>NZ_JBFUFP010001792.1:0-593 GCF_056403375.1 Rhizobacter sp. P2_H2 | reverse complement strand
GCCGCTGGCGCCGCCGCGTCAGGCGGCCATCGCGAGCCGGGCCGCCCGGCCGCGCCACGACAAGGCGACGACCCCGGCCAGGCTGATCAGTTCGCCCGCCAGCATGCCGAGCACCGCACCGGCGACGCCGAACCGCAGCATGCCCAGGTAGCTCGCCGCCAGCGACGCCGCGGCGCTCAGCAGCGTCAGCGTGCTCAGTTCGCGGAAGCGCCCCTGCGCCGCGAGCAGGTAGGCCAGCTGGTCGCGCACCACCAGCACCAGGAAGACGCCGCCCCACAGCAGCAGCAGCGCATCGCGCTGCGCGAAATCCTTGCGGAACACCGCCTGGAAGATCCAGTCGCGCAGCCCCCACAGCAGCGCCACGTAGCCGATGGTGACCGCGCCCAGCCCGAGCGCGAACAGCGCCAGCCGGCGCAGCACCAGCGCCTCGCCTTGGCGATGCAGCCAGCCCGAGGCGAGCGGCAGCATCAGCGAGCCGATGCCGGTGGACAGCAGGTTCACCGGCATCAGCAGCAGCCGCGTCGCGGCCATCGCGGCCACCGCGGCCACGTCCAGCGTGCCGGCCACCAGGTAGACGGTGCCCTGGCTGAAGG
>NZ_JBFUFP010001791.1:0-594 GCF_056403375.1 Rhizobacter sp. P2_H2 | reverse complement strand
GGCAGGTGCAGAGCGTCGCGCAATCGAGCTTCGATGCCTGGGTCAAGTACTACCGCGGCGACGAGAACACGCCGAACGCGACGATCAGCTACTACACCAAGGGCTCGCTGGTGGCGCTTGCGCTCGACCTGACGCTGCGCACGCGCGGCCGGGGCTCGCTGGACGACGTGATGCGCGGCCTGTGGGCGCGCAGCGACGGCGGGCCGATCTCGCAGGACGACATCGCCGCGGTGCTGCACGAGGTGGGCGGCCGTTCGATGGCGGCCGAGCTGCAGGCCTGGGTGCATGGCACCGGCGATCTGCCGCTGAAGGAGTTGCTGCAGCGCGCTGGCGTGAACTGGTCGCAGCAGGCGCCGACGATGGCCCAGCGGCTGGGCCTGCGGGTGGCGGAGAGTGCGCTGACCGGCATCAAGGTGAGCCACGTGCTGCGCGGCGGGGCTGCCGAAGCGGCCGGGCTGTCGGCCGGCGACGAACTGCTCGGGGTCGACGACTGGCGGCTGCGCCGGCTCGACGACCTGCTGCGCCTGCTGCCGGACGACGGCCGGGCCACGCTGCTGGTGTCGCGCGACCAGCGCCTGCTGCACCTGCCGCTGG
>NZ_JBFUFP010001790.1:0-595 GCF_056403375.1 Rhizobacter sp. P2_H2 | reverse complement strand
GCTCCAGCGGGCCGCGCAGCGCATGGCCGGGCGGCAGTTCCTGTGCATAGGCGCGCCAGAAGTCGAGGCTCGCCTGCGACACCGGGCTCGGCGGCGCGGCCGTCGCGCCCGTGGGATCGGCCTGCCCCGGGGGTGCCGTCCGCGGTTCGAGCATCTGCTGCAGCGTGGCGATCGGGACGGCGGCCGGTGGCAGAAGCTGCGCGGGCGCGGGTGACTGCGATGGCGCCCGTCGTGGCGCCGGACGCACCGGAGGCGGAGGCAGA
Source organism: Rhizobacter sp. P2_H2 (assembly GCF_056403375.1). Classification (NCBI taxonomy): domain Bacteria; kingdom Pseudomonadati; phylum Pseudomonadota; class Betaproteobacteria; order Burkholderiales; family Sphaerotilaceae; genus Rhizobacter; species Rhizobacter sp. P2_H2. The sequence continues at coordinate 332 of NZ_JBFUFP010001790.1, read as the reverse complement.
GGCGAAGTCGGTGCATGCGCCTCACCGCCGGAGACCGGCGCCTGCCGCACCGGTGCTGGGGCCGGTGCGAAAACGGGGCCGGGTGCAGCAGGCAGCGTCGCCCCTTCGCGCAAACCTTGCTCGAACAGCTCGCGCGCCGACCTGCCCTCGTCGCCGGGCGGATCCACGGCGTGCGGCGCATCGTGCACCGCGGCCTGCGCCTCGCGCCAGCCAGCCTCGAAGTCGGACGCCACCGCTGGATCGGCCGGGCGAGCCGGCGTCTGCGCCGGCTGCGGCCTCGGTGGCTGCACGCGCCGCGGTGCGGATGCAGGCGCACGGGCAGGCGCCCGAGC
>NZ_JBFUFP010001789.1:0-595 GCF_056403375.1 Rhizobacter sp. P2_H2 | reverse complement strand
AGTCGGGGTCGGGCTCATGGCATGAAGCGGTGCCACAGCGCGGCCAGCCAGATGCCGCCGCACAGCATCAGCGACAGGAACACGGYGGCGCTCGCCAGGTCCTTGGCGCGCTTGGAGAGGTCGTGCAGCTCGAACGACACCCGGTCGACCACCGCCTCGATGCCGGAATTCAGCAGCTCGACGATCAGCACCAGCAGCACCGATCCGGCCAGCAGCGCGGTCTCGATCCAGGTGCGGCCGAGCCACAGTGCGGCGGGCAGCAGGAAGACGGCGAGCCAGGTTTCCTGGCGGAAGGCGCTCTCGCCGTGGTAGGCCGTTTTCAGGCCTTCGATGGAGTAGCCGGTGGCGCGGATCACGCGTTCCAGACCGGTGCGTCCTTTGTAGGGATTCGTCATGGGCCGCGATTGTGCCCTGAGCCGATGACGGCCCGATGCGCGTCAGGCCGGGCGGGCCGGAGGAGGCGAGGGCGGTGCGTCGACCAGCCGGGTGCCACACAGCGCGTCGTGCCAGAACTGACGCTGCGGGTGCAGCAGCGCGAGCAGCGCATAGGCGGCGATGCCGACGCCGATCGCCGCGAACAGGTCCTTGCCGGCCC
>NZ_JBFUFP010001788.1:0-596 GCF_056403375.1 Rhizobacter sp. P2_H2 | reverse complement strand
GCCGAGCAGGGCGAAGCAGATGCCGCGAAACGTGCCGGCGAAGCACTCGCACAGGCGCTCGCCCCAGGCGGCGCCTCGAGCCCTTTGCTGATTCAAAACCAAGGGAGCTTCGCTGTCGGCGGGATGGTGAAGACGACCCCTGGAAGCTACGACAACAACAAGCCGACGGCGTCGGGGCAAGGTTTCCACGGCGACCACCTCTATGCGTTCTACCAGGTGCCGAAGGACCCGAAGGGCTACGAGTTCGACGGGGTCAGCCACCTCGGGACGTGACACGTGAGACCAGGCTGGCAATGATCCGCAATTGCAGCGCCGGATGCGTCACCTCACTACCACCTGGCTGCGACTCGCGCGACGGCACTGAATCTTTCGGAGGCTCAGTTCAGCCTTCTCAGCGTCCGAGAGAAGCGAGCAGGGGTCGATCGCGTCCGCGCTCGCCGCAGGTGCGAGCATCGCCGCAAGGACCGTGATGGCAAAAGCGTGACGGCTCATGACGGGCACCCCTGGTGGCGGCCAACAAGAAGCAGACGGCGAACCTGCCGCTTTGCACGACGACATTATTGCGAGGCCTGCTTCGGTGAGGCACGTCTTTACCC
>NZ_JBFUFP010001787.1:0-596 GCF_056403375.1 Rhizobacter sp. P2_H2 | reverse complement strand
GCGCAAGCTGGAGGCGGCCGGCGTGATCACCGGCTACCGCGCGACGGTCGACCTCGGCAAGCTGGGCTACGGCATCCGCGCAGTGATGCGGGTGGGGCGCGCCGAGTACGCGCGCGTCGTCAAGCTGGTGCAGCAGAGCCCCGAGGTCGTCAATGCCTACAACGTGACCGGCGAGGACAGCTGGCTGCTGGAGATCGCGGTGATCGACGTCGCGCACCTCGACGCCGTCGTCACGAAGTTCTGCCTGCTGACCGAGACCTCGACCGCGATCATCCTGAACACCCCGCGCGAGCACCAGACGATGCTGCCGCCGCGGCGCGAAGATGTGAAACCCCCGATCAAGAAAGTCACTGCATGAGCACCGAGCACTCGAACGATTTCGCCACCTGCGACCTGTGCGATGCGCACAAGAACGACACCGACGGCGCGTTTCGCGTGCTGCCGCCGGTGTTCCGCGACTACGGCGGCCGGCCGAAGTTCAGCGGGCCGGTCAGCACGGTGAAGTGCTTCGAGGACAACTCGCTGGTGAAGGCGGCGGTCGATTCGCCGGGGCAGGGCCGGGTGCTGGTGGTCGACGGCGGCGGCTCGCTGCGGCG
>NZ_JBFUFP010001786.1:0-598 GCF_056403375.1 Rhizobacter sp. P2_H2 | reverse complement strand
GTTGTTGATCGTGGTCGGCTTGCCGTACAGGCCGTAGCTGGCCGGGAACGGCGGCTTGAAGCGCGGCTGGCCCTTCTTGCCTTCGAGCGATTCGAGCAGCGCGGTCTCTTCGCCGCAGATGTAGGCGCCGAAACCGTGCGCGCCGTGCAGCTGGAAGCTGAAGTTCGAGCCGAGGATCTTGTCGCCGAGGAATCCGGCCGCACGTGCTTCTTCCAGGGCGGCTTCGAAGCGGTCGTACACCTCGAAGATCTCGCCGTGGATGTAGTTGTAGCCGACGCTGATGCCCATCGCGAACGCCGCGATCGCCATGCCTTCGATGACGATGTGCGGGTTGAACATCAGGATGTCGCGGTCCTTGCAGGTGCCCGGCTCGCCTTCGTCGGAATTGCAGACGAGGTACTTCTGCCCCGGGAACTGGCGCGGCATGAAGCTCCACTTCAGGCCGGTCGGGAAGCCCGCGCCGCCGCGGCCGCGCAGGCCGGAGGTCTTCACTTCGGCGATGACCTGCTCGGGGGTCATCGGCTCGCCGGTGGCACCCTGGAATTCACCGGTCAGGATCTTGCGCAGCGCCTGGTAGCCGCCGCGCGCAACGTAGTCC
>NZ_JBFUFP010001785.1:0-598 GCF_056403375.1 Rhizobacter sp. P2_H2 | reverse complement strand
CCAATGAGGCTGTCGACCGATGCCCCGTCATCGCCATCGTCTCGCCGAGCGGGATCTGCTGACGACCGGCCTCGGTGACGAACCCTGAGCGCAGCGAATGGGCAGAAAAACCTTCGTCGATGCCGGCGAGCACACAGCGCTTCTTGACGATGTCGCGCACGGCGGCGGCCGACAGGGGCTCACCGAGCTTGCCGCCGCGCCGCACGCGGCGGAAGAGGGGGCCCGCGACGATCTCGGCGGCAGCCAGCCAGGCCTGCAGCGCAAGTGCAGCTCTCCCTACGATGGGCTTGTCATTCTCTGCACGATCGACGCCGCTCTGGTTGGTTTTGGAGTGGCTCAGCGTGTAGAGGAAGGCGTCGCCGACGCGCCGCGTGTTCTCCATGCTGGCGAGCGCGACTTCTGAGCGCCGGCGGCCGCCGCTGGAAAACGCGAAGAGGAGGAGGGCGCGGTCGCGCAAACCCGCCAACGACGCGTCGCACGTGTCGAGCAGCGCCTCGAGCGGCTCGCGCGTGAGCGCCGGTTTCTTGCGGGGCAGGGCGCCGCGCTTCGCGTAGGCGCGCCGCGCCTTGGACAGCAGCTCGCGCACCCGCGGCTGCGC
>NZ_JBFUFP010001784.1:0-598 GCF_056403375.1 Rhizobacter sp. P2_H2 | reverse complement strand
GAACATGCCGGGTGAAAGTGCGGCGCAGTGGTTGATGAACTACTGGCTCCAGTGGGCGCTGACGCAGCAGAGTTTCGACTGCCAGGGCAAATGTCTGGCCGTGAAACTGGGCGCGGAGGTCGCTGATCTCTCCGAGTCGATGCGCCAGGCGCTCAAGACCGGCACGGCCGAAATCATCGGCAGAATCGCCGTCACCATCGAGGCTGGGGCAGCCGATGGTTCCCTGCAAGTTGAAGGTCGCGCCGATGAGGTCGCGCAGAACCTCTATCAACTCTGGCTGGGCGCCAGCGTGATGGCGAAGATCGTGCGCGACGTCCAACCGTTTGAAGCAACACTTCAGATGACGCGCCGGATATTGCACTTGCCCCGCCACTGATGGTGGGAAGGCCCGAAAGAATGCGCCCAGCGCATTTTTTTTGGGATCGATCACTAGACGACCGGTCTAATAGTGGCTCGGCCGACGTCCTGTTTTCCTCGCCACTGCACCTTTGAAAGGAATGAAGATGAAGATCCTGATTGTCCTGACCTCCCACGATCAACTGGGCGACACCGGCCTCAAGACCGGTTTCTGGCTGGAAGAACTCGCAGCCCCCTACTA
>NZ_JBFUFP010001783.1:0-599 GCF_056403375.1 Rhizobacter sp. P2_H2 | reverse complement strand
GTGCAGGCCTTCGCCGACCAGTTCGACGCGATGGACGCGCTGCGCCGCAAGGCCACGCGGGCGCTCGGCCGCCACACCGCAAAGGACAACATCAAGTACGACGGCCTGTCGCGCGTCTCGCACGTGACCGATGCCACCGACTGGCGTGTCGAGTACCCGTTCGTCGTGCTGACCCCCGACACCGAGGCCGAGATGGCGGCGCTCGTGAAGGCGTGCATCGAGCTGGGCCTGACGATCATCCCGCGCGGGGGCGGCACCGGCTACACCGGCGGCGCCGTGCCGCTGACCTGGAACAGCGCGGTCATCAACACCGAGAAGCTCGAGGCGATGACCGAGGTCGAGGTGATGCGCCTGCCCGGCATGGACCGCGACGTGGCGACCATCTGGACCGAGGCCGGCGTCGTCACGCAGCGCGTGGCCGATGCCGCCGAGCGCGCCGGCCACGTGTTCGCGGTCGACCCGACCTCGGCCGAGGCTTCGTGCGTCGGCGGCAACATCGCGATGAACGCCGGCGGCAAGAAGGCCGTGCTGTGGGGTACCGCGCTCGACAACCTGGCCTCGTGGCGCATGGTCACGCCCGACGCGAAGTGGCTCGAGGT
>NZ_JBFUFP010001782.1:0-600 GCF_056403375.1 Rhizobacter sp. P2_H2 | reverse complement strand
GATAACGACCGGTTGCGGAATGGGTGCGTCCTCGGGGGCAGCATCGAGCGGCAACTCGGAATCGGGGCCGGCTGCATCGAGCTCGGCATCCGGTTCGCCGTCGAACTCTGCATCGTGAGCGTCCGGCGCGCCGGACGATGCCGACGACGACGAAGCCCGCGAATGGACCAGCTCGGTGAGCCRGTTGCGGGCCCCGCTGATCGTGAAGCCCTGCTCGTACAGCAGCTCGCGGATGCGCCGGATCAGCAGCACCTCGTGATGCTGGTAGTAACGCCGGTTRCCGCGGCGCTTCATCGGCTTGAGCTGCGTGAACTCTTGCTCCCAATAGCGCAGCACGTACGGCTTCACGCCGCACAAATCGCTGACCTCACCAATGGTGAAGTAGCGTTTGGCAGGGATGGCGGGAAGCGCTTTCTCCATTGAAATCAAGGAGTTCGAGAGAGAAAGCTAAGACTTTACTCGAAGTCGTCACCCGCCGGTATGTCGCCCTGCACAACTCCCTTCAGTTTGTGACTGGCGTGAAAAGTTACAACATTCCGCGCCTTGATCGGTATCGATTCCCCGGTCCGGGGGTTGCGCCCCGGCCGCGGCGCCTTGCGC
>NZ_JBFUFP010001781.1:0-601 GCF_056403375.1 Rhizobacter sp. P2_H2 | reverse complement strand
CCCCTACAAGACGCGGCCTGCGACACTCTCGCGCTGATCCCATGAGCGTCGACACCCCCACCTACACCATCGCCGTGCGCGAGCTGTGCGAGTTCACGGCCAAGCAGGGCGACCTCGACCTGCGCTTCACGCCCGGCCCTTCCGCGCAGGAGGGCATGGCCGGCCATGCGATGGTGGCCTCGCGCCGCGGCGGGCGCTACCAGGCGGAGGTCAACCTCAGCGGCACGCACGGCGCGCTGCGGGTGCGCGGCCGGGCCGACGGCTACGACCCCGACAAGGGCCTGCTCGAAGAGATCAAGACGCACCGCGGCGACCTCGCGCGCCAGCCGGCCAACCACCGCCACCTGCACTGGGCGCAGGCCAAGATCTACGGCGCCTTGCTGTGCCAGAAGTTCGAGCTGCCGAAGCTGCGCGTCGCGCTCGTCTACTACGACATCGCTTCGCAGCAGGAAATGGTGTTCAGCGAGACCTGCAGCGCGGCCGAGCTGCAGCAGTTCTTCGAGCAGCAGTGCGAGCGCTTCCTGKCCTGGGCGGCGCAGGAGCTTGCGCACCGCGGCGCCCGCGATGCCGCGCTGCAGGGCCTGCGATTCCCGCATGCGGA
>NZ_JBFUFP010001780.1:0-601 GCF_056403375.1 Rhizobacter sp. P2_H2 | reverse complement strand
CGCCTGCGGTGTCAAGGTGCTGCGCTTCTCGATCGGCTTCGGCCGCGTGCTGTGGCGCCACCAGCGCACGCCCGACAGCACCGAATTCGTGCTGTCGGTGCTGCCGCTGGGCGGCTACGTGAAGATGCTCGACGAGCGCGAAGGCCCGGTGGCACCGGGCGAGCAGTCGCAGGCCTTCAACCGCAAGCCGCTGTGGCAGCGCGCCGCGGTGGTCGCGGCCGGGCCGATCGCCAACCTGCTGCTGGCCGTGCTGTTCTATTCGGCGGCGCACTGGATCGGCGTGGAAGAACCCCGGGCCGTGCTCGCGACGCCGCCGGCCGGCAGCCTCGCCGAGCGCGCCGGGCTGCATGCCGGCGACACCGTGTCGGCCACCTCGCGCGACGGCAACGACTGGGACGACGTGCAGTCGATGAACGACCTGAGCTGGCAACTCACGCAGGCCCTGCTGCGCACCGAGAAGCTGCAGCTGATGGTGGCCGATGCGCGCGGGCACGGCTCGCGCGCGGTGACGCTGGACGTCGACACGCTGGACACCTACGACGTGACGCCGCAGACGCTGGATCGCATCGGCGTCAGCGCCCTGAGTGCCGCGGTGCTCGGG
>NZ_JBFUFP010001779.1:0-602 GCF_056403375.1 Rhizobacter sp. P2_H2 | reverse complement strand
TCGCGACGTAGAGCAAGCGCCGCTCTTCTTCGATATCTTCCTCGCGTCCCGTCGCCATGTCCGAGGGCATGCAGCCGTCGACCACGTTGAGCACGTAGACCGCGTTCCATTCCTGCCCCTTGGCCGAATGGATGGTTGAGAGGATCAGGTAGTCCTCGTCGAGGTGCGGCGCTCCGGATTCATCGCTGCTGGCCTCGGGCGGGTCGAGCGTCAGTTCCGTCAAGAAGCGTTCGCGGCTACCGTAGCCCTCGGCGATCCGTGCCATCTGCTCAAGGTCGGCCAGGCGAACCTCGGCGTCATCGTGGAGCCGGTCGAGGTGGGGTTGGTACCACGCGATGGCTCGTTCGAGGTCGACCGGCCACTCGCTCTTGCGACTCAGGCTGGCGATCAGCACCGCGAGCTTGGTCCACTCCCCTGCCGCCCCCTTCGGGGGTCTGAAGTCCTCTATGACGGTGAGCGGGTCGGCCTGGCGTTCCATCGCGTCGAGCAGTTTGCCGGCGCTGACCGGTCCGAATCCGGGCAGCAGCTGGGACACACGGAAGCCGGCCAAGCGACCGCGGGGGTTCTGTGCCCAGCGCAGGACGCTCAGCACGTCCTTGATG
>NZ_JBFUFP010001778.1:0-603 GCF_056403375.1 Rhizobacter sp. P2_H2 | reverse complement strand
GGCATCCACCAGCCCGAGGCCCAGGCCCTGGCCACCGAACGGCGTGTGGATGTGCGCGGCATCGCCGGCCAGCAGCACCCTGCCTCGGCGGTAGGTGTCGACCTGCCGCGTGTTGTCGGTCCAGCGGCTGGCGCTGGCCAGCGCCTTCACGCGAACGTCCACGCCGCTGATGCGGCGCAGCACGCCTTCGAGCTGGTCACGCGTGACCGGTGCCTCCCGGTCCTCGGGCGGACCGGTGAAGTCCAGCATCACCAGCCGGCCGGGCAGGGGCCCGCAGGAGAACACGCCGCCCGGGGTGCGATGCCAGCCGATCGGCACCAGGCGCTCGGGATGGTCGATCTCGGCGACGGCCTGGTAGAAGGTGGACGACGGCGGCGTTCCGGGGAAGGCGAAGCCGGCCAGCTTGCGGACGAGGCTGCGCCCGCCGTCGCAGCCGACGAGCCAACCGCAGCGGATGCGGCCTGCGCTCGTCGATGATTGCCACGCCACGTCGACGCCATCGTGCTGCTGCGCAAGACCGGTGAGCTCGCAGCCGCGGCGCACCTCGATGCCCAGCGCGCGGGCGCGCTCGCCCAGCATGGTTTCGACGCCCTGCTGATCCAC
>NZ_JBFUFP010001777.1:0-606 GCF_056403375.1 Rhizobacter sp. P2_H2 | reverse complement strand
GTGGTGGACACGAGCCTGATCGCAAGCGTCGATCCGGTCGACGGCGTGCTGAACGACGGCAGCGACATCCAGATCGGCACGGCCGCGCAAGCCCTGCTGGAGTTCATTGCCGGCGGGCAGCTCTTGGGCAGCACCAGCATCGTCGCACCGGCCTTTCCGGCCAGCGTGCGCGTGGGCGGGCGCGATCTCGACCCCGCCACCTTGCCGCAGTTCAGCCATGTGCCGCCCGACCGGCTGCCGCCGGTGCTGCTGAGCTTTGGGCTGGATGCGGCCAGCGACACCGGCACGCCCGGCGACAACAAAACCAGCGCCAACCCCGTGACCCTGGCGGGCGCCACGCAGGCCGGCACCACGCTGAAGCTTCGCCACAGCGGCGACCCGACTGTGTTGTCCACCACCACGGCCGCGGCCGACGGCAGCTTCAGCCTCGCAGGCATCACGCTGGCCCTGGGCGACAACACCTTCGAGCTGACCCTGGCCGACGCCGCCGGCAACCTCACAGTGGCCAGCATGCATGTGCTGCTGGAGCCTGCTGGCGACGGCGACACCACCGCGCCCACTTTGGAAGCCGCACTGCAAAACGACACCGGGCTCTTGGCCGATGAC
>NZ_JBFUFP010001776.1:0-607 GCF_056403375.1 Rhizobacter sp. P2_H2 | reverse complement strand
TACACCGGCTTTGCGCAACCCGGGCAGGTAGTCATCCGGCGAACGGCCATCGGCGTCTCCACGCAGGTACAAGAGCGGCGTTTCAATGGCCTTCGGATGCGCGTTGTGCTCGGCGTCGGCGGCGAGCGCTCGGTACCAATCAAAGCCAGCCTTCAAGGCCTCGGGCCGCGCATAGGCTTCGGCAAAGCGCGCTCGGTACGCCTCGGTCACCGCCTTGGCGTCACCCGCCAGGATGTTGGTGAAGTAGTCGAAGTACGGCCGCTGCCGGCCCTGCACCATCGTCTCGGGCAGGTCGGGAATCGCGTGAAAGGCGAAATGCCAGATGTGTGGATCGGCAAGCAGCTTCCCCCAGGGATCGAGGCCGGGCACGACGGTGTTGGTGACGACCGCGCCACGGATGCGCAGGCCGTGGTCGCGGGCGGCGGCGAAAGCGATCATGCCGCCCACGTCGATGCCTGCGACGATGATGTCGCTGCCACCCGCCTGCTCGGCCGCAGCGATCAGCACGTCGGCGAGCGCCGTCTTCTCGGCTGATCGTGGCGCGCCACGAGACTCGCCGATCTCCGGCAGATCGGGCGCGAGGACGAAGAAGCGCTCGGACAAGTCG
>NZ_JBFUFP010001775.1:0-608 GCF_056403375.1 Rhizobacter sp. P2_H2 | reverse complement strand
CTGTCGCACGTCGGCAGCACCATCGTCGGCGGCATGCTGCTGGTGCTGCTGGCGCTGGCCGTGTTCGCCGCCGTTGACGTGCCGCTGCAGCGCCAGTTGCACGCGATGCGGCTGAAGATGAGCCACCAGGAAATCAAGCAGGAGCACAAGGAAGTCGAAGGCAACATGGAGATCAAGGCCAAGATCCGCGCCCRCATGCGCGAGATGGCCAATCGCCGGATGCTGGCCGCCGTGCCCACTGCCGACCTGGTGGTGATGAACCCGACCCACTATGCCGTCGCGCTGAAGTACGACGAAGGCAAGATGGGCGCGCCGCGTGTCGTCGCGAAGGGTGCCGACCTGATGGCCATGCGCATCCGCGACACCGCGAAGGAATCGAAGGTGCCGGTGCTGCAGGCGCCGGTGCTGGCGCGTGCGTTGTACGCCCATGCCGAGGTCGACCGCGAGATCCCGGCGGCGCTGTTCGCTGCGGTCGCGCAGGTGCTCGCCTACGTGTACCAGCTGCGCGCCGCGCTCACCGGCCGCGTCGCGATGCCGGGTGCGCTGCCAGAACTGAACGTGCCGGCCGAGCTCGATCCGCACCACAAGCCCGGGCCCGCGGACGGGGA
>NZ_JBFUFP010001774.1:0-609 GCF_056403375.1 Rhizobacter sp. P2_H2 | reverse complement strand
CGCTCGTCGCCGTCGAACAGGCCAGCATACAGCGTCGCGTTGGCGTGCAGCTTCACCGAATCCTCGCGGCCGTCGGGGCTCGCGACCAGGCGCAGCGCACCGCGCTTCTGCGCCGCGTCGAAGTGCTTCTGCTCGTAGCCCGGCTCGATGCCGCGCACGTTGGGCTCGATCCAGATCTGCAGGAAGTGCGTCGTGTCGTTCGCCGCGTGGTTATATTCGCTGTGCTGGATGCCGCGGCCGGCGCTCATGCGCTGCACGTCGCCCGGCACGATCTGCGCGCCGTTGCCGATGCTGTCCTTGTGGCCGAGCGCGCCCGACAGCACGTACGACACGATCTCCATGTCGCGGTGGCCGTGCGTGCCGAAGCCGGTGCCCGGGGCGATGCGGTCTTCGTTGATCACTCGCAGGTTGCCGAAGCCCATGTGCTTCGGGTCGTAGTAGTCGGCGAACGAGAAGCTGTGGAACGACTTCAGCCAGCCGTGGTCGGCGTAGCCACGTTCAGTCGATTTGCGCAGGGTGAGCATGTCGCGTCCTTTCAGTGGTGATCTCTGGGGTATGGAAGAGACTGTAGGCGCCGCCCCCCGGCCCATCACGGGCCGCGCGTTGAAG
>NZ_JBFUFP010001773.1:0-609 GCF_056403375.1 Rhizobacter sp. P2_H2 | reverse complement strand
CGCCGACACCGGGCACACCGCCTCCTCGCCGGCCAGCGGCTCGCGGATGATCCCGGAGAAGAACGACGAGGCCGCGCCGTTCGGCCGCCCCGGCCGCACCGTCACCGTCATCAGCCGCGCCGCGCGGCCGTCGATGAAACCCTTGCGCGTGTAGTCGGCGAGCAGGTACTCGCACATCAGCTTGTGCGTGCCGTACGAGGTCTGCGGCGCCGGCAGCGTGTCGTCGTGCACGCGCTGCGGCATCGGCACCGCGGCGTCCGGCCCGAACACCGCGACCGAACTGGAGAACACCAGCCGCGGCACCGGCGCGCCCTGCTGCACCGTCGCGCGCAGCGCATCGAACAGCGCGCGCGTGGTGTCGAGGTTCGAGCGCAGGCCGAGCTCGAAATCGGCCTCGCATTCGCCCGACACCGCCGACGCCAGGTGGAACACGCCGTCGAACGGCTCGTCGCGCAGCGCAGCGCACTGCGCCAGCAAGGGCCCGGTGCGCGCCTTCACGCGTGCATCGGCCAGCAACTCGGCGCGGGGCGCGGCCTGGTCGGCCAGCACCAGCGTCTCGATGCGTCGCCCGTTCAGCGTGCCGCGCGACAACAGCGCCCGGGCCAGGCG
>NZ_JBFUFP010001772.1:0-610 GCF_056403375.1 Rhizobacter sp. P2_H2 | reverse complement strand
GGCCCATGCGGCGCGCCACGTGGCCGGCGCAGATGTTGCCGAAGTTGCCCGACGGCACCGCGAAGCTGACTTGCGCCGCCCCGTCGCGCGTGGCCTGCAGCCAGCCGGCGAAGTAGTACACCACCTGCGCGAGCAGCCGCGCCCAGTTGATGGAATTGACGGTGCCGATGCGGTGCGCGCGCTTGAACGCCAGGTCGTTCGACACCGCCTTGACGATGTCCTGGCAATCGTCGAACACGCCTTCGATCGCGATGTTGTGGATGTTCGGATCCTGCAGGCTGAACATCTGCGCCTGCTGGAACGGGCTCATGCGGCCGTGCGGGCTCAGCATGAAGACGTTGATGCCCTGCTTGCCGCGCATCGCATGCTCGGCGGCGCTGCCGGTGTCGCCCGAGGTCGCGCCGAGGATGTTCAGCGTCTCGCCGCGGCGGCCCAGTTCGTACTCGAACAGGTTGCCGAGCAGCTGCATCGCCATGTCCTTGAAGGCGAGCGTCGGGCCGTTCGACAGGCCTTCCAGGTACAGCCCGGGGCGCAGCGCCGTCAGCGGCGCGATCTGCTCGGAGCCGAACACGGCCTTCGTGTAGGTCTTCGCGGTCAGCGCGCGCAGGTC
>NZ_JBFUFP010001771.1:0-610 GCF_056403375.1 Rhizobacter sp. P2_H2 | reverse complement strand
ATGTCAACGTTCAAGGCAAATCCTCCGAAAGTCCTTCAAACATAGCATGCGTTGCCTCGGTCGACCTTGTTTCTCGCATTCCATTGCGGCGCCCGCCTTCGTACGATGACGGCCTGATTTCTCGCGCCGAGCACCCTCATGTCCGCTTCTTCACCCACCGCCGCGATGCAACCCGAACGCCACGGCCCGCAGGCGCTGATCCTGCTGTGCCTGGCCGCCACCTGGCTCGTCTGGGGTTCCACCTACCTCGCGATCAAGTTCGCGCTGGTCAGCTTTCCGCCCTTCCTGCAGATGGGCTCGCGCTTCCTGTTTGCCGGCGTGCTGCTGATGGCGTGGATGCGCTGGCGCAGCGCGCCGTGGCCCAACCTCGTGCAATGGCGCAATGCGCTGGTGGTCGGCGCGCTGATGCTGGGCGGCGGCATGGGCGGCACCGCGTATTCGGAGCAGACCGTGGGCTCGGGCCTGGTGGTCGCGTTCATCGCGGTGGTGCCGCTGATGATCGCCGGGCTGAACCTGCTGTGGCGCGTGGTGCCGAGCCRCCTCGAGCTGCTGGGCATCGCGGTCGGGCTGGCCGGCGTGCTGATGCTGACGCAGGGCGCCGGCTTCCAGG
>NZ_JBFUFP010001770.1:0-612 GCF_056403375.1 Rhizobacter sp. P2_H2 | reverse complement strand
GCCGAGCCGCCATTCCACGCCGCCGCTGTCGCGCGCCGACAGGCCGCGGCCGGTGTGCTCGGCGACCTCCGACCAGGCGATGCCGTCCTGCGGCGCGAGCCCGGCCACCGCCTGCGACAGCGGATGGCGCGACCAGYGCGCGAGCGAGGCGGCGCGGTGCAGCAGCTCGGCCTCGGATCCGTGTGCGCCGGCCAGCAGCCGCACCGCCGAGCAGTGCGGCTGCTCCTGCGTCAGTGTGCCCGTCTTGTCCAGGAACACCGTGTCGACGCGCGCCAGCACCTGCAGCGCGTCGAGCCGCTGCAGCAGCACGCCACGCCGCGCCAGGCCACGCGCCGCGGCGACGAAGGCGGCGGGCGCCGCGAGCGACAGCGCGCACGGGCAGGTCACGATCAGCACCGAGACCACCACCCACAGCGCGCGCGACGGGTCGACAACGCTCCACACCGCGCCGGCACCCGCCGCCAGCAGCAGCACGCACCACAGGAAGGGCGCGGCCCAGCGCTGCGCCGCGTCGGCGGCCGACGGCCGGCCAGCCAGCGCCGCATGCATCTGCGCGACGATGCGCTCGTGCCGCGTGTCGGCGCCGGTGCGCTCGACACGCATCACCACCGG
>NZ_JBFUFP010001769.1:0-613 GCF_056403375.1 Rhizobacter sp. P2_H2 | reverse complement strand
CTCCAGGGCAGCGGTCGGCGTGAYGGCCTCCGGCGCGCCATGGGCGTGCTTGGCATCGGAGGGGCGCAAGGCACCAGAGCGATGAATCGTCTGTGCGCCAGCCCTCTTAAGATAGGTCGCGCACGCCGATAGTTCAGCGTCTATGCGGTAACGCACAGTAAGGAAAAAAAAACTTCCGGACGCGCATGTGCGATTGCCGGGCACTCCGTGCCGCATCGCGGCGTCGGATGCGCGAACGCCCTGCATGACCCTGCGCAGCGCGCGTGTTCGACACCGCACAGAGTCTGCGCGCGCGGCGTGAGATCGTGCCGTCGAGCGTGGTGCTCGGCGCGAGGTCTTCATGTCATCCACACGTACTGCCCTGGTCCTGGTGGCCGCGATGTTCGCGGCCGGTTGCGGTGGCGGCAGCGGTGGCGATGCGCCGCCGCCGCCGTTGCCGGCGGGCAGCGTCGCGCTGTCTGCGGCGAGCTACGCGGTGGCGCAGAACGTCGGGCTGCTGACGGTCACGGTGAACCGCGCCGACGGCTCGCGCGACGGCAGCGTGGCCTTTGCCACATCCGACGGGAGCGCGCTGGCCGGCACCGACTACACGGCCCGCAGCGGCACCCTCACC
>NZ_JBFUFP010001768.1:0-615 GCF_056403375.1 Rhizobacter sp. P2_H2 | reverse complement strand
CCGCCCAAGGCAGAAGTTTCCGATGTGACACTGAGCTTCAAGGGCTCGCGCATCGATGCGCTGAAGGTGTCCGACGCCTGGAAGACACGCTTCCGCCTGATCGAGCGCGCGGGCGGCGCGAAGCTGCCGAACCTCAAGGCGCTGTCCTTCGGCCAACGGATGAAGGTCATGTTCAACGTGCTGGCCTTCCTCTTCGGGCCGCTCTACTACCTGACCAAGGGCCTGTGGAAGAAGGCCCTCGTGCTGTTCGCGATCTGCGTGGTGGTCGTCGTGGTCGCCGACCTGGTGATGGGTGACCGGTTCGGCAACGCGATAGGGATTGCCACCGGCGCCTTGTTCGCCATTCGCGCCAACATCGACGTCTACAAGAAGATGGTGCTGGGCGACGACGGTTGGTGGTGAGGGCCGGCCGGCCACCAGCGGCGCAGCGCTTCGCCGATGCCTTCGGTGCCGTCAYCATCGCCCACCCAGGCGATGCAGGCATCGGGGCGGATCAGCATCGACGGTCCCGTGTCGATGGCGACGCAACGGATCCTCTGTGTGGCGGCGCCAACGAGCGTGCAAGCCCCGCCGTCCGCTGACGCATCGAGCAGCACGCCGCTGCCGTCCTGCATC
>NZ_JBFUFP010001767.1:0-618 GCF_056403375.1 Rhizobacter sp. P2_H2 | reverse complement strand
CCGCACATGCCCATCACGAAGCCGCTCAGCCGCACGTCGATGCGGCGCACCTGCTGCGCGAGGCCCGGGTGGGCCGCCATCAGGTGCAGCACCGCATCGATCGTCGAATGGGTGCTGCGGCACGACGCATGCGGCTTGATCGAGCAGCGCATCAGCTTCCAGGCCTCGCCGCAGCCGGCCAGCAGGGCCGCGGGCTCGCGCGATTGCGGTGCGAAGGCGTTGAAGAAGCCGCCCCAGACGTCGTCGAACACCTGTGTCGGGCCGCCGATGCCCTGCCCGGCCAGCAATGCGGCGCTCAGCCCGCCTTCGGCCGCGCGGCCGGCGTGCAGGCGCTTGGTCTGCGAGGCATCGTGGATGAAGGCCCACAGGCCGCCGCTGAAGCTCGCGGCATGGCCGAGCGCCGCGCCGGTCTGCACGGCATCCAGCCCGAGCACGCGCGCGGCCGCCGCGGCGGCGCCGAAGGTGCCGCAGGTGGCGGTCGAATGCCAGCCCGCGCCGTTGTGGGGCGCATAGCCGCCGCAGGCTTCCAGCACGCGCCGGCCGAGGTCGTAGCCCAGCACCACGGCGGTCAACAGGTCGCGCCCGCTGACTTGGCGCCCGGCCGGCGCGTGCCCGGCC
>NZ_JBFUFP010001766.1:0-618 GCF_056403375.1 Rhizobacter sp. P2_H2 | reverse complement strand
CCACCTGCCAGATGCTGATGTGCCACCGGCGCGGCCGCGCCGCAAGGGCATCTACATCCTGCCGAACCTGTTCACGCTGGCGGCGCTGTTCGGCGGCTTCTATGCCATCGTGATGGCGATGAACGGCCAGTTCGAGCAATCGGCCATCGGCATCTTCTGCGCGATGGTGCTCGACAGCCTCGACGGCCGCGTGGCGCGCATGACGAACACGCAGAGCGCGTTCGGCGAGCAGAYGGACAGCCTGTCGGACATGGTGTCGTTCGGTGCGGCGCCGGCGCTGATCGTCTACGAATGGGCGCTGAAGGACCTGGGCAAGCCGGGCTGGCTCGCGGCCTTCGTCTACTGCTCGTGCGCCGCGCTGCGCCTGGCGCGCTTCAACACCAACCTGAAGGTCGTCGACAAGCGCTTCTTCCAGGGGCTGCCCAGCCCGGCCGCTGCGGCGCTGGTGATGGGCTTCATCTGGCTGATGAACGACCAGGGCTTCATGGTCGACGAGGAGGGCGCCTGGCTCATCTGGACGGCGTTCGGCTTCACGCTGTATGCCGGGCTGACGATGGTGACCAACGTGCCGTTCTACAGCTTCAAGGACGTGAGCTTCAAGCGCTCGGTGCCGTTCGT
>NZ_JBFUFP010001765.1:0-620 GCF_056403375.1 Rhizobacter sp. P2_H2 | reverse complement strand
GCTGAAGATCGACGAAACGCGCGCGACATCGGGCGTGCGCGAGAGCGCCGCCACCGGCCTCGCGCTGAAGGCCCGCCAGGCACGGCTGCAGGCGCTGGCCGACGGCTCGGTCTTCACACCGCCCACCTCGGCAGACCCGGACGAGCAGCGCATCCTGCTCGGCGAGCGTCAGCTGTACGAGGCCAAGCGCTCCGAGCTGGAGACGCTGCTGTCGATCAACCACCAGCAGCTGCAGCAGCGCCAGCAGGAGCTGACCGAGATGCGCGCCCGCAAGRCAGCCGCCGACCGCGGGCTCGAGTTCGGCCAGCAGGAGCTCGGGAAGACGCGGCCGCTGCTGGCGAGCGGCGCGGTGTCGGAGGTCGACATCCTGCGGCTCGAACGCGAGGTGGCGCGCTCGCGCGGCGATTCCGAGCAGGCCAGCGCGCAGATCGCGCGCGTGCAGGCGGCCATAGGCGAGGCGCAGCGCAAGAGCCAGGAGACCGAGATCGGCTTTCGCAACGAGGCGCGCAAGGAACTGGCCGAGGTGGCCGGCAAGCTGAACGCGCTGAACGAGGGCGCGGTCGCGCTGACCGACAAGGTCGCCAAGTCGCAGGTCAAGTCGCCGRTGCGCGGACGGGTGC
>NZ_JBFUFP010001764.1:0-621 GCF_056403375.1 Rhizobacter sp. P2_H2 | reverse complement strand
GGCCAAGCCTGACCAGGCGAAGCCGATCCCGGCTAAGCCCGATCCGGTGAAGATGAAGGAGCCGATCCCCGAGGCGCGCGTGCCGCAGGCCAACAAGCCGCCGGGCGAGATCGAAGGCGCGCGCCGCAAGGCGGCCGGCGTCGGCCTGCTCGCGATGAAGGACCAGCTGCAGGAGCTGAGCGGCGCGCCGCTGGCGGTGCAGCTGAAGCCGGACATCAAGCAGGGGCCGGGCGTGGGTTCGGGCGTCGGCGTGGGGGTGGGCGCAGGCACCGAAGCCGGCTTGCCGGACCGGGCCATGATCACCTCGAACGCGACCGGCGGCAGCGGCGGCATCAACACCGCGGGCTACAGCCGCAACACCGGCGGTGGTGGACTGGCGGGTCGCTCGACGACGCTGGTCGCCGGCGTGGCCGGTGGTGGAGGTGGCGGCGGCAAGGGATCGGCGGCCGGCAGCGGCACGGGCAACGGCACCGGGGCGGGCGGCACGGTGCAGCGCGGCAACAGCGGCAAGGCGGCGCGCTCGATCGAGGAGATCCGCCTGGTGTTCGAGCGCAACAAGGGCGCGATCTACGCGATCTACAACCGTGCGTTGCGCGAGGATCCGGGCCTGCAGGGCAAGGT
>NZ_JBFUFP010001763.1:0-621 GCF_056403375.1 Rhizobacter sp. P2_H2 | reverse complement strand
GATGTAGACCGTCACCCAGCGCCGCGGCAGCGTCTGCAGGTAGTCCATGCCCTGCGAATCGGGCTTGTCCTGCGTCTTCATTTGTCACCGCCCTGCTGCCAGGCCCGGCGCTGCAGCCCGAAGTAGCTGAACATGATGGCCGCCAGCAGGAACGGCACCATCAGCGTCGCCAGCGCCGCGCCCTCGCCCAGCGCCCCGCCGGGAATCGCGCGCTGGAACGCGAGGGTCGCCATCAGGTGCGTCGCGTTCAGCGGGCCGCCGCGCGTCAGCACGTAGATCAGCTGGAAGTCGGTGAAGGTGAACAGCACCGAGAAGGTCATCACCACCGCGATGATCGGCGACAGCAGCGGCAGCGTGACGTGCCGGAACTGCTGCCACGGCGTTGCGCCGTCGATCGCCGAGGCCTCGTAGTACGACGGCGAGATCGTCTGCAGCCCTGCCAGCAGCGAGATCGCGACGAAGGGCACCCCGCGCCACACGTTGGCGACGATCGTCGAGAAGCGCGCGTTCCACGGGTCGCCGAGGAAATCGACATACCGGTCGATCCAGCCGAGCTTCATCAGCACCCAGCTCAGCACCGAGAACTGCGCGTCGTAGATCCACCAGAACGCGATCGCCGAC
>NZ_JBFUFP010001762.1:0-621 GCF_056403375.1 Rhizobacter sp. P2_H2 | reverse complement strand
CACCCAGAGTTGCCCTCTGAAGCCAAGTCTTTTTGCATCGATGCCCGCGCGACGATCGACTCTCCTCGGTCCCTCGGAGCCTCGACGCATGGCTGAACATACTCGCCCTCAGCTCTCAGCAGGGGTTGCCTGCTGCGCAGCGGTTGCGGTCGGTCGCTTCGAGCTTTCGAGCGGCCGCTTGCTGCCTCAATGCGGACGCTGCGACGTTCTGGGGGGAGCCGAGCGATCGGTCAAGCGACGCGGCGCCGACGGACGCTTGTCGAAGCGCTGTGCCGCCAGTGGATCGGGGTGGGGTTGAACGTCCGCCGCGCGCCTGCGCGAACTGGCACTGTCGACCCGTTGCGGAAGTTCGTTCGGCCGAACTCAGTGCCGCGAAGCGGTTATTCAGAAAGCACGTTGATGCAGCGCGCGAGTCCCTCACATATGAGGGTGCTGGCCTTCATGTGTGCGACCTAGCCGCCGGGTAAAAATTCTGATCAACCAGGCGCGAAGAGCATTCGGCAAAGAAGCGATCATGAGTGCAAGCGCGCCGATGGTGA
Source organism: Rhizobacter sp. P2_H2 (assembly GCF_056403375.1). Lineage (NCBI taxonomy): Bacteria > Pseudomonadati > Pseudomonadota > Betaproteobacteria > Burkholderiales > Sphaerotilaceae > Rhizobacter > Rhizobacter sp. P2_H2. The sequence goes on along the minus strand of NZ_JBFUFP010001762.1, from coordinate 82 downwards.
ATACGATTGATATGCCGCCGCCGACGTGGGAGCACGTTGGCAATCCATCAACGAATCCCAGCGAACCGCCGCAGTCCATCTC
>NZ_JBFUFP010001761.1:0-622 GCF_056403375.1 Rhizobacter sp. P2_H2 | reverse complement strand
GTTCTCTACCTCGGCTACGACCTGCCGACGTGCTGGATGGAGACGGTCGTGCGCCAGAACATGGTCCGCCCCGCAGGAACGGACATCCAGATTCCCAAGGCGAAGATGACCGCCCGATGGGCCTGTGAGATCTCTTCCAGGGATCCGCTCGTGCTGGCCCAGTTTGCCGATGAGCCCCTCATCGACCTCGGTGATTGCGCATCGAATGACGTCGACAGAGGCTCAGTCGATCATGCGACGGTACCGCGTGGTGCCCATCTAGGCTGAGTCGCTGATCCCGTCGCTCTGAGTACCTGCCCGTGTTGACAGCGCGTCGGCACCCCTGTAAAAAGAGCGAATGTTCTAGTTGATTAAAAAATAGAACATACGTTTACAGCAAGCCTTCCCCGATCAACGACATGGCGCAGCGCGAGCCCCCGGGCCGCCGCATGCACCAGGCAGGAGACAAGCATGACCCGATTCTTCCGCGTCCCGGTGCCGCGTGGTGCCGTGCTGGCTGGTGCGCTGCTGCTGGCAGCGTGCGGCGGCGGCGGCGGTGATACCGCGCCGACCCCACCCCCGGCTGACGCAGGTGCGTCGCCCACCGAGCGGGCGGCCGCCGTGGCCGCGCCCGGCGCCGGCC
>NZ_JBFUFP010001760.1:0-623 GCF_056403375.1 Rhizobacter sp. P2_H2 | reverse complement strand
AGCGCGCCCAGCCCGACCTGGTGCTCGACCTCGGTCAGCCGGTGCCATGGCCGCACCGGGCCAGTTCGTCGTACGGCGGCAATGTGCTGCTGGCCGAGGACAGCGTCGACATGATCTTCGCGAACAACGTGCTCGAGCACGTGCCCGACCTGCCGACGCTGATGGGCAACTGCCTGGCGCTGCTGAAGACCGGCGGCCAGTTCGTCATCGAGGTGCCGTACGAGCACGCGGCGACGGCCTGGCAGGACCCGACCCACCTGCGCGCGCTGAACGAGAAATCGTGGCTCTACTACACCGACTGGTTCTGGTACCTCGGCTGGTTCGAGCACCGCTTCCAGCTGGCGCAGTTCCACTACCTCGACGACGCGCTGCGCGAATGCCCGAAGGAGCGCGCTGCCTTCATGCGCGTCGTGCTGGCCAAGGTGGAGACCTCGCTGCGCGAGCGCACCACCGCCCGGGTGATGCGGGCCGATTTCGCGCTGCCGGACGACATGTCCGACGCCTACGCGGCCGACCTGGCAGCCCTTTCGGCGTGAAACCCGCCTGAAAAACCCTCTTGACCTACCGGAAAAGACCGCCCAGGCGGTCTTTTTTCTTTCTGCGACAAGCACTTGCGTTCGCGC
>NZ_JBFUFP010001759.1:0-624 GCF_056403375.1 Rhizobacter sp. P2_H2 | reverse complement strand
CCGGCGGCTTCACCGGCACGTTCACTGCGGCCGGCGCGGGAGCCTGCGCGGGCGACCCGGCCTTGGCACCGGCCGAGGCCTGGCCGAGCTTCTTCAGCTCTTCGACGTTCTTCGACAGTTCGGCGACGCGCGACGAGTTCTCCTTCGCCTCGCGCTCCTTCGCGACCTTCGCCTCCGTGGACGCACTGCCCTTGCTCAGCGTCAGCTTGTCCGGCGTCGGGGCGGCGGCCTTCTTGCGGTCGTCGACCTCGGCCTGCACGGTGCCGCTGGTCTGGCGCGATGCACCTTCGACCTTCGACGGTGCCACGCCGCTGGCGAGGCGCTGGCGGTAGGCGCCGAAGTCGGCGCTCTGCGCCTGGATCAGCTGGCGCGCATCGGCCGGCGTGATCGCCTTCGCGGTCTCGGCCGACGGCACGGCCAGCACGGCACCGGCCTTCAGCCGGTTCATGTTGTTGTTCAGGAACGCGTCCGGGTTGCCCTGGTACAGCGACGCCAGCATCTGGTCGAGCGAGACGCCCGGACGCTTGGTTGCACCGGCAATGCGCGACAGCGTGTCGCCCTGCTTGACCTTGTATTCGTCGGCGCCCGAGGCGGCCTCGGTGCCGGTATCGGACGGCGCCGCGG
>NZ_JBFUFP010001758.1:0-629 GCF_056403375.1 Rhizobacter sp. P2_H2 | reverse complement strand
GCCGCAGGTAGCCGCTGCGCACCACCGGGTGATCGTCGGCGAGCAGCACGCGGATCATGYGGGCGCCTTGTCGGACAATGCGGTGGCCAGCCGGGATGCAGCCGGCATCGGCACGCGCAGCACCAGCTGCACGCCGGCACCGGGCGATGCGCGCACCTCCAGCTCACCACCCAGCGCCGCGGCCCGCTCGGTGGCACCCAGCAGCCCGAGGCCGCGCGTGGCAGCAGCCAGGTCCATGCCCCGGCCATCGTCCTCCACGCTGAGCTGCAGCTCGCCCTGCGCACTGCGGCCCAGCTTCACGCGCACCGCGCTCGCGCGTGCATGGCGCATCACGTTGGTCAGGGCCTCCTGCGTCACGCGGTAGAGCGCGATGTCAACCGCGTCGCCCAGTTCCCGCGGCAGCGCCTCGTGGTGAAAGATGCAGGGCACGCCGCTGCGCTCCTCCCACGACTCGCACAGCTCCTGCAGCGCGGCGATCAAACCCAGCTCGTCGAGGTTGGCCGGCCGCAGCCGGCGCAGCATGCCGCGCACCGCCTGGTACAGCTGCTGCGCTGCGCGGTCGGCCCGCTCGGCAGACGCCAGCGTGGCCGCCCGGTCGGCCGCGCCGCACAGCCGGATCAGTGCTGTCT
>NZ_JBFUFP010001757.1:0-632 GCF_056403375.1 Rhizobacter sp. P2_H2 | reverse complement strand
ACACCGCGCGGCCCGACCGCGCCGCCTGCTGCTCGTCGATGCCGAAGTAGGTCTGCATCGCGCTGCGGCTGGCCCAGGTCACCCCCGGGCCGGCGGACAGCATCAGGCCCGCAGCCGGGCTGTACTTGCCCTCGACGTCGAACGACAGCCGCCCGCCCTGGTGCTTGCCGCCGATGTCGCCGACCACGTTGCCGCGGGCGGTGAACCAGCCGTCGGAGTAGCTTGCGAACACCGCGCCGAGCACGGTGCCGTCGATGTCGCCCAGGCCGCGCAGGCGCTCGGCATCGGATTCCTTGCGCGGCTTCTCGAGGTCGCCGCCGATGCCCAGGCCGACGCGCCAGTGCGGGTCGGTGATGATGAACGCGCCGATGCCGGCCGGCACGCCGGCGCCGGGCACGCCGCCGATGAAGTAGCGGCCCCGGTTGGCGGCCAGCACCGGGAAGGCGCGCACCTTGTGCTCGGCGCTGCCGGGGTACCTGGGGATGCTGCCGACGCCGAGGCCGGCGGTGAACTGCCAGCTGTCGTCGGCCGGCGCGGCCGGTTCCTCCGCCAGGGCGAGCGAGGCGCTCAGCAGCGCCAGCGCGCCGGTCAGCAGGGTCGGGATCATCGGATGGAAGAGGCGATGGCGCAGG
>NZ_JBFUFP010001756.1:0-633 GCF_056403375.1 Rhizobacter sp. P2_H2 | reverse complement strand
CAGCTTGCCGGCCAGCCGCCGCGCCACCTCGCACTCCACCACCCGCCGTGCATCGAACACATGCTCGCCATCGCGCCGCGTCGGTTCGGGCACCTGCGCGCCGCGGTTCGGCCGCAGCACGATCACGCCGTCCTGCGCGAGCTTGTGCAGCGCCTGGCGCACCAGCGTGCGCGAGACCTCGAAGGTCTGCGCCAGCTCCTCCTCGCGCAGCCGCGAACCGGGCGCGAGGCGGTGGTCGATCACCGCCGCATAGATCGCCTCATAGACCCGATCGGCACCCCCGGTCGCCGCGGACGCTTCGGCCATCGTCAGGCGCCGCGCCGCTTGCCGAGGAACTTCACCAGCGCCAGCGTGCATCCCATCACCGCGAACGACACCACCGTCGTCACCGTGCCGAGCGCGTAGATGGCCGGCGTGGTGACGGTGCTGGTCAGCCCCTGCAGCTCCAGCGGCAGCGTGTTGACGTCGCCGATCGCCTGCGAGGTGCGCGCGATCTCGTCCCAGCTCAGCGTGAAGCCGAACATGCCGACCCCCACCAGGCTCGGCGCGATCAGCGGCAGCACCACGTGGCGGAAGCTCTGCCACGGCGTGGCACCCAGGTCGGCCGCCGCTTCCTCGAAGGCCGGATTGAAG
>NZ_JBFUFP010001755.1:0-636 GCF_056403375.1 Rhizobacter sp. P2_H2 | reverse complement strand
CACCAGGAAGAGCCGCATCGCCTCGCCCTTGATCTGGCCGCCGAGGATCATCGAGGCGTTGAAGTCGACGCCGGCCTGCTTCAGCGACGGGCCGTCCTGGTCGTAGACGCGGCGCACCGCGCTGCCGAGCACGCGGGCGGCGTCGAACATGCTGGTGGCGTTCCAGATGGTGATCGGCTCGTCGTCGCCGTTGTCGAGCTTCTCGACCTGCAGGATCTCGCGCACCGACTGCGAGATCGACAGGTTGCCCGCCGACAGCAGCACCATGAAGCGGTCGCCGGTCTTCTCGTAGACCATCATCTTGCGGTAGGTGCTGATCTGGTCCAGGCCCGCGTTGGTGCGCGAGTCGGACAGGAAGACGAGGCCGGCATCGAGCTTGATGCCCACACAGTAGGTCATGACGGGGTGTCCTGCAGGTTCTTCAGGCGGTAGAGCGCGTCGAGCGCCTCCTTCGGCGACAGCATATCGGGGTTGATGCCGGCCAGCGCCCGCTCGATGGGCGAGACCGGCTTCTCGGCCTCCGGCGCGGGCGCCGCGAACAGGTCGATCTGCGCGCTGCCGGCGTGCTGCTGGGCTTCGAGCGCCTCCAGCGTCGCGCGCGCCTGGCGCACCAGCGTGCCGGGCATGCCGGCCAGC
>NZ_JBFUFP010001754.1:0-636 GCF_056403375.1 Rhizobacter sp. P2_H2 | reverse complement strand
CCGCAGCGCCGATCCGGCACTGGCATGGGTGGCACTCGGCCTGGCATCGCTGCTGGGCGCCCACCTGGCGGATCGCGGGGTCGACGGGCTGGCGAGCGTGCGCGAGGTCCTCGCCGTGCTGAAGGACGAGCCCGAGCGCAGCGGCGTCCGGCAGCGCGTGGCGCACGTGATGCAGGCCCTGGGCGCGCGGGCCGTGCTCGAGACCCGCCTCGAGCGTCAGCACGGACGCAGCGTGCTGCACCTGGCGCTGCATGCGGGTGAGACCGTCACGCATGAGGGCAGCGTGGTGGCCGACGAGGCAGAGGGCACCGCCGGCCCCGCGGCCGCGCTGGTGGCGCGCTGGATCACCGTCCCCGATGCGGCGGTGCAGGCCGTGGCGTCGGGCGACGCGTTCCTCGACGAAGCCTGGCAGCGCGCGCTGCAGCGCCTGCGCGCACACGACCATGCCGAAGCCGGGCACCTGCTCGCGGTGCTGCGCGACGCCGGTATCGACGCACCGGAACTCGACCTCGCGCAGGCCCGGCTTGCGCTGCTGCGGGGCCGGCCCGATGCCGCACAGGCGTTGGCGCAGCTCGAGGAGCGTGCGCGGCGCGACGACAGCCCGCGCCTGCAGGCCGAGGCCGGCCTGTTGCACGC
>NZ_JBFUFP010001753.1:0-638 GCF_056403375.1 Rhizobacter sp. P2_H2 | reverse complement strand
GGCGCTGACCACGCTCGGGCAGCAGCCCCRCGGGCTGCGCCGCATCGCCGACGAGCTGCTGAGCGCGCTGGGCGGCGCCGACCTGCGGCAAGGTCCAGGGCCAGGGCATGGCCTGATCGTGCTGGACGATGCGCACCGCATCGCCGATGCGCGCATCTTCGAGCTGCTCGACCTGCTGCTGGAGCAGCTGCCGGCCCCGTGGACCGTGCTGCTCGCGAGCCGCACCGATCCGCCGCTGTCGCTGGCCCGGCTGCGCGCGCAGGGCGAGCTGCTCGAGCTGCGCCAGGCCGACCTGGGCTTCGCCGACGACGAGGTGCGCGCGCTCGCGGCCCGGCGTGGTGCCGGTGCCGAGTTCGTGCAATCGCTGGTCGAGCGCCTGCAGGGCTGGCCGGCGGGCATCCGGCTGAGCCTCGATGCGGCCACGCTCGCCGGCAAGCGCACGCCGGCGGCACTCGGCCAGCGCCACCTGTTCGACTACCTCGCGAGCGAGGTGCTGGCCGACATGCCGGACGGGCTGCGCCGCTTCCTGCTGCAGACCTCGGTGCTCGCCGAGCTGGAGGCCGGGCGCTGCAGCGCGCTGACCGGTGACCCGCAGGCCGCCGGCTGGCTGGACGACATCGAGCGCCGCGGCCTGTTCG
>NZ_JBFUFP010001752.1:0-638 GCF_056403375.1 Rhizobacter sp. P2_H2 | reverse complement strand
CTGTTCGCCGGCTTCGCGATCCAGAACCGCGTGAAGGAAACGCTGCAGCTCGAGGAGCAATCGCGCAACCTGCTCGACTCGGCGCGCCGCGGCACCGCGCAGGCGACGCGCCAGGCCTTCTTCGGCGTGCAGTCGGGCCAGGCGCAGGTGACGGCGCTGGAGGCGGCCGAGTCGTCGAGCCAGCTCGCGCTGGAAGCCACGCAGCTCGGCTACAAGGTCGGCGTGCGGGTGAACCTGGACGTGCTGAACGCGCAGACCCAGCTGTTCAACGCGCGGCGCGACCTGGCGAAGGCGCGCTACGACGTGCTGGTCAACAGCCTGAAGCTGCGGCAGGCGGCGGGGCAGTTGAAGCCGGATGACCTGCGGGCGTTGAACGCGCTGATCGCGCCCTGAACTCCTGGGGGCGCTGGCATGGGCGCGCGCAAAGGCGCGGGCGGGGGGTGTGGGGCTCGCCGGCCGGTGCGGTCATYGCCCCTGGCGGGGCRATGACTCCCCTGCGCCATCTGCTTTCATGAACCGTCGCCSAAACTCCCTCCACTCACTTCGTTCGTTGTGGTCAAACAGTCGGCGACAGTCAGTTCACGATCGCGCTKCGCGCGGGGCCATCAAACTGCACAGCTCCGGCGCCCCGTCCTGAT
>NZ_JBFUFP010001751.1:0-638 GCF_056403375.1 Rhizobacter sp. P2_H2 | reverse complement strand
GAAGTTCCCGTCGCCGTTGCCGGAGTCGCCGCTGAAGTTCCTGGGTGCGAACGTGCTGCCGATGGAGATCCTGGTGGTGGTGGGTGCGTTGCTGATGATGCTGGCGGTGGAGTTCTTCAACCGCAAGACGATCTACGGCAAGGCGGTGGTGGCGACCTTCAACGACCGCGATGCCGCCAAGCTGATGGGCATCAACACGGGGTTGGTGATCACGTTCTCGTACGCGCTGTCGTCGCTGACGGCCGCCTTCGCCGGTGTGCTGATCGCCCCGCTGACGCTGACCGGCGCGACGATGGGCGCCGTGCTGGGCCTGAAGGCCTTCGCGGTGGCGATCATCGGCGGCCTGACCAGCGGCATGGGAATCATCGTCGGCGGGATCATCCTGGGCATTGCCGAGACGACGACCGGGTTCTACCTGTCGACCGGCTACAAGGATGTTCCCGGGTTGGTGCTGCTGCTGATCGTGCTGGCGGTGAAGCCCGCAGGCTTGTTCGGCAAGTCGGCGATCAAGAAGGTCTGACGATGTCGTCCTGTTCGAGCAAAGGCGCGGGTGGGGAGGCTGTGGCTCGCCGTCGGGTGCGGTCCTCGCCCCTGGCGGGGCGAGGACTTCCCTCCGCTGACTGGTTTCATGGCCCGTC
>NZ_JBFUFP010001750.1:0-639 GCF_056403375.1 Rhizobacter sp. P2_H2 | reverse complement strand
ATGCGTGTCTGCGGCCCCGATCCGGTGCTGCTGGCGTAACGCATCATCCCGGCGTTCGTTTCGTCGATCGTGACCCACTCGTAGCGCGCGGCCATGTTGTCGTAGCCCAGCCAGCCGCGACGCCAGTAGTGCGACTTTGCCAGCGTGCCCTCGGTCGTGTCCTCGAGGTAGCGGCCGCCGGCCACCCATTGGCGACGTGTGACGATGTCGTCGGAGGTGATCGGCGGTGCATCGGCACTCCGGCCGAGGGTCGCGTAGATGCCCATCTGCACGCGCCAGCTGCCCGCCAGGGGCGCGAGCGTGGCGTGGCCCGGGCCCGGCAATCCGCGGCGCACCCATGCGGGCAAGTCGGTGGACGCCGCGACGGACGGCGTGGTGGCGTTCTCCTTGTCCTGGGCTTGCGTGGCTGCGAGCGCCAGGCCGAGCGCCGCGATACCGATGACCGTGGCGCGCATGCGCTTCCAGCAGATTTTCACAGGGTGCCTTTCGTGAACGCCAGCATCCAGTTTGCTCACCGACGCGTCGTCGGGCCATGGCCCTGCGACCGGTTTGCTTGGCCGTTCGTCCTGCGGCGACACACCTGACCGTTCAGCCTGCCGATTTCCCCAGCGCCGTGCTGACAGGCTTCGGGCGCTCGGA
>NZ_JBFUFP010001749.1:0-639 GCF_056403375.1 Rhizobacter sp. P2_H2 | reverse complement strand
GAACAGCGACCAGCTGGCCGCCCTCGACTCGAGCCAGATCGGCGCGCTGACGACCGGCCAGGTCGCGGCCCTGACGACCACGCAGCTGTCGACGCTGAACAGCGACGACCTGCGCGCCCTGACGACGCAGCAGTACGCCGCGCTGTCGACCACGCAAGTCGCGTCGCTGACCACCGACCAGATCCCGACGCTGGAATCGTCCGACCTGCGCACGCTGAGCACCGCCGCRCTGCGYTCGTGGAACACCGACCAGCTGAACGCGCTGASCTCSGACCAGATGGGCCAGCTGACGACCGCGCAGGTCGCSGGCCTSACGACCGCCCAGCTGGCGAACCTGACGACCGAAGACCTGAACGCGCTGAACACGGCCGACTTCGCCGCGCTGACGACCGCCCAGGTCGCCGCGCTGAAGGTCAGCCAGGTCGCCGGCCTGGAAACCGACGACCTGCGTGCGATGACCACGGCGCACTACGCCGCGCTGTCGACCGCGCAAGTCGGCGCGCTCACCAGCGACCAGATCCCGCACCTGGAATCGGCTGACCTGCGTGCGATCAGCACCGCCGGCATCCGTGGCCTGAACAGCGACCAGTTCGCAGCCCTCACCTCGGACCAGGTGGCATCGCTGACGACCGCGCAAGT
>NZ_JBFUFP010001748.1:0-639 GCF_056403375.1 Rhizobacter sp. P2_H2 | reverse complement strand
GCCCGTCACTAGGCTGAATAGGTTCGAGTCACTTCCCAACTTCAAGTACGCGATGTACATGCTGAAAATAGAAGCAAGCACGCCGAACCAATAGAGAACGATCTTGGAGCTTTTGCCGTGCAACATTGCCTTTCTCCCCAGAGTTCATGAAATTAAACTTTTGACATAAGCGGTGGCTAGTAGTAAACGAAGCTTGTCGGAAGGCGTCCGTTCAATGGAATGGTTGCCCCGCTCAGCAGTCAGATCGGGCGCAAGGCTCGAACTCACGGAGCATTCCGTCCGCTGCGCTACGCAGGGATTGGCCGAGATCATGCGTGCTGAAACTCGCAAGCTACGGACCGCCGACAACCAAACAATCAATCATGAGTCCGCGCGAGCGTTTATGCGCCTAGGCCTCGCTTGGTCGGGCGAGCCTCTCTCTCAAAACCACGTAAAGATAGTATGGCGCGCAGCCGTGCGGGCCACCGCCACCAAGATTCAAGTTATCGCACTCGGCATCATCCCTGAACCATATGGTGAGCTCCGTCTCCAGGGTACTAACGACCGCATGCGAGGATGTCTTGTACAGCACGACCATCTCTTTGTAGTGAGGGTCCATGTGCCTGTACAGCGCTGCGCGGGCTTCCGGATTGCAGGATA
>NZ_JBFUFP010001747.1:0-640 GCF_056403375.1 Rhizobacter sp. P2_H2 | reverse complement strand
GGTCAGCCCGAAAACACCGGAAATTTTGGCCACTGTAGAGCGAGGGCGCTCCGCCGCCCACGTCTCATTGAGTCCAATCACGGACGCCAGCACCGCAGACGATCTGCATCGTCCGATCACGAAAGTCGGGAAGCGACCGAAGTCCAATCCGCCAGCGACGCGCGCCACGCTCGGAGATCCTCAAAACTCGGACAAGTCACCCAACGCTGGAGTGATCCGGCGGCACAAGTTCGGCCAGGCCAAACGTACGAATTCCAGAGATTTGCGGGTACAGGCATCCAAGGCAATCAGCCGCCGGACGATTCACCTGCCACAGACGACGCCCATACCGGATGAGCCACCATTGGGTTCACCCTTGCGTGGTCGGTATTTCGCCGAGTTGTTGAACCTTGATCCCGGTACGATCGCTGACTTGACGGCGCAAAAGGAGAGTCGCCCGCAGCCCGAGGGCCTGGAAAGGTCTCGATCTCCGCAACTCTTCCCAGCGCTGACAGACCGTCGGAGACCTGTCACCGATCTCCAATCGGTTCCGAACACACCCCCTAAAGTGCCTCTCGCGGCGAGGAGACAACCCACGGCGCATGCGCGTTCGACCTCTGTACCAAGCACGCGCACACCCTGCCGCCATTCGAGCCGATGG
>NZ_JBFUFP010001746.1:0-643 GCF_056403375.1 Rhizobacter sp. P2_H2 | reverse complement strand
CTTCCGCGCCGAGCGCCACCTCGGCTTCGGCGCGGTGCTCGACGTCGCGACGCAGACGGCGCTGGCGGATGCGCTGCCCTCGGCGGCGGCAGCGTCGCCTTCCAGCTCAGCGTCCGTCAGCGCCACGCCGGTGCCCCACCTCGGCGGCCAGGTCTGGCTGATGAAGGCGAGTTCGTATGCCGAGCCGGTGGCGGTCTTCGTGCCAAAGGCTGCTCTCGGGCAATCGAGCGTGGACGTGCTGTTCCACGTGCACGGCCTGTTGCGCGGCCCCTCGCTGCCGCCGAAGCCGCCGGGCGGCTTCATCACCGCAGCACCGTTCCGCCTGGGCGCGCTGGTCGATGCCTCGACGCTGCCGATGGTGCTCATCGTGCCCGCGATGAACTGGAACGCGCCGGGCGGCGTCACGGCCGGCGGCCATCGCAATCCGCGCTGGAGCGCGCTGGCCCAGCCGGCACGGTTGAACGCGCTGATCGCCGAGGTGCTGGCCGACGTGGCACGCGTGCAAGGCCGCGGCCAGGCACCGGCGCTGAACCGCCTGGTGGTCTCGGGGCACTCGCGCGCCTACGACTTCCTGGAGCCGCTGCGCGCGCTGCACGCCGATGCGCAGGCCCACCAGGGCGCGCTCGCACAGCTGGCGCAGGTG
>NZ_JBFUFP010001745.1:0-643 GCF_056403375.1 Rhizobacter sp. P2_H2 | reverse complement strand
TTGCGGCGGCACCGGCACAGTTCCGTGTCGTGACGACGGTTGGTCGACCATACTCATCCGGCAGCTTGTATTCGGTCACCACGCACAAGTCCGAAATCTCCGGCTCGACGATGGTCTTCGTCAGCCGACCTGTCGCGGGGTCGTAGTCGAATGAAGTCGTCGTCCTGATTGTCGTGGCTGACCAGGCTGGCACAGCGGCGAGCACAAGCATGCCCGAGACACACGACAAGACCGCCCGAGTGGCCACGCGCTTCCAGCGATTGAGAGGTACTGTCAGCATGTCAGTCATCGCTCAGGAGCAATTGAAGAATGGTCATGATGGTTGCCGTCGTCTGTGCCGGCAGCTGAGGGGCGGGCGCCGGCGGCAATCCTCCCGAACCAGGAACTACTGGGGTGGCCACTGTAGGCCCGCCGCGGTCGGTCACTCGCTTGGTCAATCGCCCGATGAACCAGTTGGCCGGGTCGTTGTAATACGTGCTCGCCACCACGGTTGAGTAGTCGGTGGGCGAACCGTCCGAATTCAGGATCTGCGTCGTCTCTTGGCGCAGATTGCCGTAGTGATCAGGGTCTGCGTTGAGGATCCGGGTGCGGGGCAACAGCGCGCCATTCAGATCCTTGGATTGCGCATTGATCTCCGACGGAT
>NZ_JBFUFP010001744.1:0-643 GCF_056403375.1 Rhizobacter sp. P2_H2 | reverse complement strand
CCGTCTCGACGGCATTGCCGCCGCCGACGTCGAACAGCCACTTGATGGTGCCGTCGGTCGAGGCCTGCTCGCTGACGACCGCAAGCGGCGCGACGCAGGCGACGCCCGCCAGCTTGTCGCGCAAGGATTTGGYGAGGTCGGACATCGCATTGAAATCCGACGCGCCCTTCTGGTGGATCCAGCGGAACAGCTGGGTCGCACGAAAACGCTTCTCGCCGAGCCGCTCGCAGTAGGCAGCGAGCCCGTCGAGGTCGAACTCGAGGAGGTTGGTGAGACTCATGCCAGCCTCCGTCGAGAGGGGACGTTACTCGCTCAGCGCGAGTAGACGTTCATGCCCGGGAAGAAGAACGCGATCTCGACAGCCGCCGTTTCCGGGGCGTCGGAGCCGTGCACCGCATTGGCGTCGATGCTGTCGGCGAAGTCGGCGCGGATCGTGCCCTTCTCGGCCTTCTTCGGGTCGGTGGCGCCCATCAGGTCGCGGTTCTTCGCGATCGCGCCCTCGCCTTCCAGCGCCTGGATCATCACCGGGCCGGAGATCATGAAGTCGACCAGGTCCTTGAAGAACGGACGGGCCTTGTGCACCGCGTAGAACGCTTCGGCTTCACCGCGCGACAGGTGGGCCATCCGCGCGGCCACGACCTTC
>NZ_JBFUFP010001743.1:0-644 GCF_056403375.1 Rhizobacter sp. P2_H2 | reverse complement strand
GGCAGGCTGAGCCTGGAACACGGCCTGGCCGTTGTCGACGTCGGCGACGGACAGGGTGCCGCCGGTCGTCAGATTGCCGGCGCCGTTGACCGCGGTGTCTTCGGTGACGGAACCCGAGGTCGCGCCGGAGATGACAGCGGTGTCGTTCGTGCCGTGGATGGTGACGGTGACCGACGAGCTGGTGCCATCAGCGCTCTTGACGGTGAACGTCTCGGTCAGCGATTGATCGGCGCGCAGGGCCTGGATCGTGGTGTTGCTGTTGGCGGCTGCGTAGGTCCACACGCCGGCCGATGTCAGCGTGAAGGTGCCGTAGGTGCCGGCAGTGGCAGGCTGAGCCTGGAACACCGCCTGGCCGTTGTCGACGTCGRYGACGGACAGGGTGCCACCGGTGGTCARRTTGCCRGAGCCGTTGACGGCGGTGTCTTCGGTGACGGAGCCGGAGGTGGCGCCGGAGATGACCGCTGCGTCGTTCGTGCCCTGGATGGTGACCGTGACAGAGGAGCTGGTGCCGTCGGCGCTCTTGACGGTGAAGGTTTCGGTCAGCGACTGATCGGCGCGCAGGGCTTGGATCGTCGCGTTGCTGTTGGCGGCGGCGTAAGTCCAGGTGCCGTCGGCGGCGAGCGTGAAGGTGCCGTAGGTACCCG
>NZ_JBFUFP010001742.1:0-644 GCF_056403375.1 Rhizobacter sp. P2_H2 | reverse complement strand
CGGTTGTCCTCGACGTACATCATGCGCAGCGCATCGCGCCGGGGGGCTGCGGGTGCGGCGGCGGGCTCGCACGGGTCGTCGGCGAGCGGCGCGAGGTCGGTGGCGGTGCCATCGGGGTCGCAGACCATGTCGAGCAGCACGCAGGTGCCGTGGCCGAAGCGGCTCGTCACCTGCAGGTCGCCGCCGATCGCCTGCATCAGGCTGCGCGCGATGATCAGGCCGAGGCCGGTGCCCTCGATGGTCGAGGTCTCCTTGCCGAGTCGCTCGAAGGGCTGGAACAGGCGGCTCAGCTGCTCGGGCGACAAGCCGGTGCCCTCGTCCTCGACCATCAGCGTGAGCCGTTCGGGGCGCTCCTGGCGCAGGGCCCAGCGCACCACGCCGCCGGGGCGGTTGTACTTGACCGCGTTCGAGGCCACGTTCAGCAGCACCTGGCGCAGCCGCTGCGCATCGGCCCGCACGCGCAGCGGCGAGGGCAGCGCGTTGTCGAAGCGGATGCCGCGCGTGCGCGCCATCGGCGCCAGCAGGTCGATCGTGCGCGCGACCAGGTCGTCGAGCGCCACCCGTCCCATGTCCAGTGTCAAGGCGCCTTCCTCCACTTTCTGCAGGTCCAGCACGTCGTTGATCAGCGCCAGCAGGTGCTGCCC
>NZ_JBFUFP010001741.1:0-646 GCF_056403375.1 Rhizobacter sp. P2_H2 | reverse complement strand
GTGCAGGAACACCTCGCCACCGTGCTCGGCGCCGAGCAGATCGAGGCCGAGCCCGGCGCGCTGCGGCTGCTGGCGCGCGCCGCGCGCGGCTCGATGCGCGATGCGCTGTCGCTCACCGACCAGGCCATCGCGTTCGGCGCCGGCGCGCTGCAGGAAGCCGGCGTGCGCCAGATGCTCGGCGCCGTCGATCGCAGCCATGCGGTGCGGCTGGTCGAGGCCCTGGCCGCCGGCGACGGTGCCGACGTGGTCGCCACGGTCGACGGGCTGCGCTCGCTCGGCCTGTCGTGCAGCGGCACGCTCGAAGAGATCGCCACGCTGCTGCAGCAGATGGCCGTGCTGCAGGCCGTGCCGGCCGCGGCCGACGAGGCCGATCCCGACACGCCCGCCATCCAGCGCCTGGCCGCGCTGCTGGCCCCCGACGAGACGCAACTGCTCTACAGCATCGTGCTGCACGGCCGTGCCGAGCTGGGCCTCGCGCCCGACGAATACAGCGGCCTCGTGATGGTGCTGCTGCGCCTGCTGGCCTTCAAGCCGGGCGGCACGCCGGCCCCGCGCCGCGAGGCTGCTCCAGCGATGGTCAGCGGCCGCAGCAGCGCGACGGCGGTGCCGGCGGCTGCCGGTGCGGCCGCGGTTGCCGCAGCACCGG
>NZ_JBFUFP010001740.1:0-646 GCF_056403375.1 Rhizobacter sp. P2_H2 | reverse complement strand
GTGGGACGGCGCGATCGTGCTCGCGCTGCTGCTGCTCGCGTTCGGTTCGCTGAAGGCGCTGGGCGTCGCGCTGCTGCCGGTCGCGAGCGGCGTGCTGGCCGGCACGGTGGCGGTGAGCCTCGGCTTCGGCCAGGTGCACGGCATGACGCTCGGCTTCGGCACCACGCTGATCGGCGAGGCGGTCGACTACGCGATCTACTACCTGGTGCAGGCCCGCGCCACGCCGGGCACTGGCAGCGGCGCACTGCACTGGCGCCGGCACAACTGGCCGACCGTGCGCTGGGGCCTGCTGACCTCGCTGGCCGGCTTCTCGGCGCTGGTGTTCTCCGGCTTCGGCGGGCTGGCGCAGCTCGGCGTGTTCTCGGTCGCCGGCCTGCTGGCCGCGGCGCTGACCACGCGCTACCTGCTGACCGACCTGGCCCCCGACGGCGCGCCCGGCCTCGGGCTGCGGATGCGCCTCGGCCAGGCCACCGCGCGGGCCGCGGCTGCGCTGCCGCAGCTGCGCTGGTTCTGGGGCGGGCTCGGCGCGGCGGCGCTCGCGCTGCTGCTGGTGCTGCCGAGCGCGTGGCGCGGGCAACTGACGCACCTGAGCCCGGTGTCGGCGCAGGCGCTGACACTCGATGCCTCGCTGCGCGCCGACCTGGGC
>NZ_JBFUFP010001739.1:0-650 GCF_056403375.1 Rhizobacter sp. P2_H2 | reverse complement strand
TGGCAGATGTCGAGATCCTTGTTGGCGATGGTCGTTCCTCCGTCGCCCTGTGGTCCGTAGATTGCGAAGCCGTCGGCCGCGTAGCCGATCACGGCCGAATGCTGGCCCGCGACATCGGCGGTCAGGCCGCACTTCGGCAGGCTGTGATAGTGGTACATACCCGTTTGCTGGGGGTGGCCTTCGCAAGCATCGGTGACCTCCCAAGCCCTCGCATCGCGGCCCTTGGCATCGAACGCGGCGAACATGCGCGCTCCGGTCAGGAAGATGCCGACGGCTCCGCCACCCAGGCAGGTAGGCGTTGCATTGACTGTCGGATTGGTGCTCAGCCCGGACCAGGCGACGGTGTTCGGCTTGATGGAGTTGGGGTTCTGGTCGTATTGATAGGCCAGCGGGCTCGTTTCATTCGTGATCTTGTAGATCCCGGTGGTGTGGCTGGGCAGGCCATTCCCGTCCAGTTTGCGGAAGGCATTGGCGATCGTGTTCGTGAACGTCGATGCCCATGAGACGGCACCGGTCACCGCGTAGATCGACTTGGTCTGCAGGTTCCAGGTCGTTCCGTCGCTGCTGATCCAGCCTTGCGCCGTGTTGCCCGGGTTGTTCGGGTCCGTCGTGCCGCTGCAGGCGTAGAGGTAGCCGACAGCGGTCGGGAC
>NZ_JBFUFP010001738.1:0-651 GCF_056403375.1 Rhizobacter sp. P2_H2 | reverse complement strand
TGTGTCGCCTTCGGCCCAGTGGGGCACTGGCAACCCGCGCGGCAGTGGTCTGCCGCTGCGGTGCGTGGAGTCTAGCGATGCGCTTGGGGATTTGTCACGTGGGGCCGAGCGAATTCATCAAGTTTGATGAGGGAAATTCGTACTGAAGGCGCACGTCCGCCTCAAGAAGCCCAACGGGGCTCTTGCCGCTTGACGCGCCTCTGGACGGGCCGCCCTCGCAGACGCCGATAATCCGCGCATGCTCTTTTCGCGCCCCCGCCTGCTGCTCACACCGCTGATCCTCGCGTTGCTGCTGGGTGCCGGCATCGCCGATGCCAAGCCGAAGAAACCGCGCGCGACGGCGCCGGTGCGTGACGACACCGTCCCCTACGGCCCCCGCGACGACGTGATGCGCTTCGGCGCCGAGCTGGCCGAGCGGCAGGGCCTGCCCGCCGAGTGGGTGCAGTCGCAGCTGGCCGAGGCGCGCTACGTGCCGAACGTCGCGAAGTTCATCATGCCGCCGCCGGCCGGCACCGCGAAGAACTGGGCCGCCTACCGCGGCCGCTTCGTCGAGCCGAAGCGCATCCGTGCCGGGCTCGCGTTCTGGCAGGAGAACGAGAAATGGCTCGCGCGCGCCGAGGAGCTCTACGGCGTGCCGGCCGAGATCGTCGT
>NZ_JBFUFP010001737.1:0-651 GCF_056403375.1 Rhizobacter sp. P2_H2 | reverse complement strand
AGATGGTCGCGCTCGAATTCGACGCGCTGCTGCACGAAGGCCAGGCGCCCGCCGCCTGCCCGCCCGGCAAGAAGGCCGGCAGCTGCAAGACCTGCGGCCCGCCGCCGCAGCCGGTCGACAGTGAGGACTTCATCGAGAAGCTGCCGCCGGAGATCGCCAGCCGCGTGCGCAGCTGGTGCGGCCAGCCGAAGATCCGCGCGCTGCGCGACGACAGCAAGGTGCGGCTGGCGCGGCTGATCACGCGCACGGTCGAGGCCGTCGGCGACCGGCGCTGCACGATGGACGCCGCGGCGCGCTTCGTCGACTGGGTCGAGCCGCTGCTGCGCCGCGAGAGCTACCTCGCGCTGCTGGTCGAGCGGCCCGAGGTGCACAACCGGCTGCTGCGCCTGCTCGGCCTGGCGCGCTGGCCGATGCGCTACCTGATGCAGCACCCGGGCGTGATCGACGAGCTGGCCGACGAGCGCCTGCTGCACGGCCGCTTCGACGCCACCGAATTCATCGCCGACCTGGAGGCGCGCCACGAGGCCTGGGAGCGCTCCGGCCAGGCCGATGAAGAGTCGCTGCTCGACACGCTGCGCCGCGCCCACCATGCCGAGGTGTTCCGCACGCTGGTGCGCGACGTCGAGGGCCACATCACGGTGGAGCAGGTGG
>NZ_JBFUFP010001736.1:0-652 GCF_056403375.1 Rhizobacter sp. P2_H2 | reverse complement strand
GGTCGGCCTGCTGCCGGGCCTCGGGCCGCTCGCCACCATCAGCCTGCTGCTGCCGCTCACGTACTCGATCCCCACCACCGGCGCGCTGATCATGCTGGCCGGCATCTACTACGGGGCCCAGTACGGCGACAGCGTCAGTGCGATCACGATGAAGATCCCGCACGCCAGCAGCATCGTGGCCTGCATCGACGGCTACCAGATGACGCTGAAGGGCAAGACCGGCCTGGCGCTGTTCACCGCCRGCGTGTCGAGCTTCATCGGCGGCACGGTGGCGATCGTCGTGCTCACCTTCCTGGCGCCCAGCCTCGGCGAGGTGGCGTTCCTGTTCGGCCCGGCCGACTACTGCGCGCTGATGCTGGTGGGCTTCGTCTGCGTGAGCTTCGTGACGACCGGCAGCCTGCTCAACGGCATGGCAATGTGCCTGATCGGCGTGCTGCTCGGCCAGATCGGCACCGACGTGAACAGCGGCGTGCCGCGCTACACCTGGGACCTGCCGATGCTGGCCGACGGCGTCGGCCTCGTCAGCGTGGCGCTCGGCTGCTTCGGCATCGCCGAGATCACGAAGAACCTCGATTCGCGCGAGGAGCGCTCGCCGTTCAACGGCACCATCCACCTGATCCCGACCTGGGCCGAGTTCAAGCGGATCATTCCG
>NZ_JBFUFP010001735.1:0-653 GCF_056403375.1 Rhizobacter sp. P2_H2 | reverse complement strand
CTGCAGGAGAAGGTGCAAACGGAAGGCAAGCTGAAGCCGTGGCTCGCCAAGCACGGCCTCGAAGGGCTGCAGGGCCTGTGGACGAAGATCCACATCGAGACCGGCTGGGAGACCGCGCTCGAAGCCGCGCTGCGCGAGCGCATCAACGCGCTCGAAGTGGGCCGCATCGAGACGGTGCGCGCTTTCGCGACCGATGCGCCGCCGGCCAAGCTCGCGTTCTACACGCCCCCGCAAGCGGCCATCTCCAACACCCACCAGACCCTGTCGAAGCTGAGCGACCTGCTGCGCCTGGGCGACTCCGGCCTGAAGGCGCTGCTCAACGACTGGCTCGAAGGCGTCTACACCGCGTCGGACATCGACGAGGCGCTCGCCGCGCGTTCGAAGCTGACGCACGGCGAGGTCATCATGACCCGCGAGGGCCATGCGGTCAGCCAGTTCGCGGTCGCCTTCTACGCGCCCGATTCCGAACAGGCCGGCATGCTGGCCCGCGCGCAGGAGATCGAGAACCTGGAGCGCCAGCTGAAGGCGCAGACGCTGATCGCCGAGGAGTCGCGCAGCGCGCTGGTGCGCGCCGAGGCCGCCTACACCGATGCGTCGCAGCGCCTGGTCGGCACGCGCCGCGAAGCCGCCGAGACGCAGACCCGTGCGCACCA
>NZ_JBFUFP010001734.1:0-654 GCF_056403375.1 Rhizobacter sp. P2_H2 | reverse complement strand
CCCCGGCGGCGGGGCGCTGGCGTTCTGCAGCACCAGCTGGTCGTCCTCGGGCAGCACGGCCAGTACGCTGGCGCCGCCCTTGGCCGGTGCACCCCACCAGGCAGAGGCGCCGTCCAGGCTGTCGTCCAGCAGCGCCTGGGCCGAGGCGGCGCCCGGCCGCTGGCCTTCGGCATGCACGTGGCCCGGCACCAGCGTCACGCGCCACAGCGGGCCGTCGCGCTCGCTGCGCAGCACCTTGAAATCGTAGTACTCGGGGGTGGCTGCGAGCTCGGCGTTCAGCGCCTCGCGCAGGTCGGCAAGGCTCATGGTGCTCGCGAATGTCGGGTCGTCAAAAGCGGTCGGGCCAGGCGCGCAAACGCCCAGCCCGGCCTGACCATCCGCACCTAATCACCAARTGAAAATGGCTGGGCGAGATGATAGCGGCGCTGTGGGCTCGCTGTGGGCTGCTAGATAGCGCACAAAATCTCGATACCAGCCTTCTACTGCCAGGCCACTCCCGTCATCCAGTCCCGGAACACCCGCCCGTAGCCGTCGCTGGGCGTGCCGTCCACATCCTGGATCAGCACGTTGTCCTGCTCGGCGAAGACGTCCCAGCAGCAGCCGATGACCGACCAGTTGTTGGCGCCCGCGAACGGCAGCAGCTGCTGCAGGAAG
>NZ_JBFUFP010001733.1:0-656 GCF_056403375.1 Rhizobacter sp. P2_H2 | reverse complement strand
CGGCTCGCGCGGCCCGCYGCCCTTCTTCGGCTGGTTCGGCCGCGGCGGCGCACTGCCGCCCGGGCCGAAGCCGCCGCCGCCGCGGCCGAAGCCGGCACCGCCCGCAGGCGTGCGCGGCTTCTGCACGAAACGCTTGTCGAAGGTCTGCTCCAGCGGATTCGGGATCTTGGACGGATCGAAGTCCAGGCCGTCGTCGTCGCGGTCGAAGTCATCCGGCTGGCGCTCGCGCGCCTGGGCCGGCATCTGTTGAGGCTGCTGCTGAGGCTGGTTCTGGCCGCCGCCCCGGTTGCCGCGTGGCCCCCGGTCCTGGCGGTCGTTCGGGCGCTGGGCGTCGCGCTCGTTGCGCGGCTTGTTCTGGCCGTTGTTGTTGCCACGGCCGCGGTCATTGCCGCCGCGGTTGTCGTTGCCACGATTTTCGTTGCCACGGCTCTCGCCGCGGCCCTCCTGGCGCGGCTGCTGCGGATTGCCTTCGCGCCGCTGGCCTTCGCCACCGCCGGCCAGCCGGCGGATCGTGCGCACGTCGCCTTCCTCGAGGTCGACCCAGACGCCGCGCTTCAGCCCGCGCGGCAGCACCACGGTGCCATAGCGGATGCGGATCAGCCGGCTCACCGTCAGCCCGACCGTGTCGAACAGCTTGCGCACCTCGCGGTTGCGGC
>NZ_JBFUFP010001732.1:0-657 GCF_056403375.1 Rhizobacter sp. P2_H2 | reverse complement strand
GGGTTGTTAGCTCAGTCGGTAGAGCAGCGGACTTTTAATCCGTTGGTCGCAGGTTCAAGTCCTGCACAACCCACCAGGTTTCATGGTTCGGGAAATTTCCCGAGCATGGGCTCCTAGCTCAGTTGGTAGAGCAGCGGACTCTTAATCCGTTGGTCGACAGTTCGAATCTGTCGGGGCCCACCAACACAGAACCCCGGACAGTCCGCAGCAATGCGACTCTCCGGGGTTTTCATTTGTCTGCAGGGAGTTCGCGTGTGAACGTCGAGGCTGCTGGCCCCCCTGCAACAACGCATCGCGACAACTTCGACGGCGTGCGCCTGGTCGCTTCGCTTGCCGTGCTGTGGAGCCACGCATTCCTGCTGACCGGTCGCAGCGAGCCGATGCTGCCGGGCGGGTTGCGGTCACCGGGCCACCTGGCCGTGCTCGTCTTCTTCGCCATGAGCGGCTACCTCGTGTTCGGCAGCTGGGCGCGCGATGGGTCGGTGTTTCGCTTTGCGCAGCGGCGCTTCCTGCGCATCTGGCCCGCCTATGCGGTCAACGTGATCGTCTGCGGGCTCGTGGCCTGGTGGTATGCCAAGGACGACCTCGATCTCATGGGGGCGCAATGGTGGTTCACGAGGCTGTTCTTCAGGGACGTCGACCTGCAGCCGTTCGGAC
>NZ_JBFUFP010001731.1:0-657 GCF_056403375.1 Rhizobacter sp. P2_H2 | reverse complement strand
CCTGCAGGTAATGCGCCATCGCGTCCTGCAGCGTCGGGTGATCGGCCGCCGGCAGCGTGTCGATGGACGTCAGCTCGGCGCCGGGCGCCAGTTGCAGCGCAAAGCGCGCGTTCGTCCCACCGACATCGCCCACCCACCGCGGAAATGAATCTGCCTGCATGTCAACGCTCTCTCGTTCGAGTCACCGCAGGCAAACCCTGTGGCGACGATCCCCGCCGCAGCGCGACCATCCGCACGCGGCCTCCCTGGCGCCTGCGGCACCCCCTCGATGCCATGCGGCCCGGCGTGCAATGCACCCGAACCGTGCGCTCGTCTTTGTAGCCAAACTACTTTTCATGATAGCCAAGCCGGCCGCAAAGTATCGACGGCCTGACATTCGGGACTTCCCTGATGGGTGTGGTTATTGTGAGAAACGACGGGAAAACCCGCGTTTACCGGCTGTAGTCGGATTACTAGAGTCAACCTTGACAAAACATTACAGCCAGTGATGTAGCCGTGCTACTCGCTGGACACAAGGAAGACAACGCAAGTTTCCAGCCATTCAGGGCGAACTGCGAACCGCTCGCCGCCCACTCTGTTTCCCCCAACCGCTGCAGCAATGGGTCCCCCCAGACCGAGCGCTCGGCACATTTCAAAGCAAAACCTCTGAGGAGTCAG
>NZ_JBFUFP010001730.1:0-657 GCF_056403375.1 Rhizobacter sp. P2_H2 | reverse complement strand
GCCCGTCGGCGGTCGACAGCGCCGCCGCCAGCCCGCCGGCCGCCACCATGCCCGAGACGACGTAGGGCAGCCCGGCGATCTCGGGCGTGGCCAGCACGATGATGTCGGCGCCGATGCGGATCTCGCCCAGCTGCAGCACGCCGTCGCGGTTGATGTCGGCCACCGACAGCAGCGTCGGGTCGACCTTGGCCCAGTTCGCGATCCAGGCCGGCAGCTGCTCGAAGGGCGTGCCGACCAGCGAGGTGAACAACTCGTACTTCACCAGCACCGCGAGCGCCGGCGCCGACAGGTACAGCAGCAGGATGAAGAACAGCGACCAGGTGACCGATTGCCGCGCCTGCCGCACCGACGGCGCCGTGTAGCAGCGCGCCAGGATGTGCGGYAGCGCCGCGGTGCCGATCATCAGGCAGAACACCAGCGCGATGAAGTTGCGCCGCGAATCGTCGAAGGCCTCGCGCTCGCCCGGCGTGCCGTCGGGATCACCCGCAAACGGCGTGCCGTGCGGCGGCATGCCGCCCAGCGGATGCGCCCTCGCCTCGTTGGCCGCCTGCGACTGCGTCCACGCGATGCGCGCCGCGGCCTCGTCGGCCGGCAGCGACAGCAGCAGCTTCTCGGCCGCCTGCAGTTCGGCCAGCGAGGCACCGGCCTGCCGCAGCT
>NZ_JBFUFP010001729.1:0-659 GCF_056403375.1 Rhizobacter sp. P2_H2 | reverse complement strand
CGCAGGTCGGCCGATTCSAGCGTCGGGATCTGGTCGGTGGTCAGCGAGGCGGCTTGCGCGGTCGACAGCGTCGCGAACTGCGTSGTCGTCAGCGCGTTCAGGTCGTCGGTGCCCAGYKKSGACAGCTGGGTCGTCGTCAGSGCSGCSACYTGSSCGGTCGTCAGCGCRGCSAWCTGGTCGCTGGTCAGSGCGCCGAGCTGGTCGGAGTTCAGCTGGCGCAGCGCGGCGGTGCTGATCGCACGCAGGTCGGCCGATTCCAGGTTCGGCAGCTGGTCGCTGGTCAGCGCGGCCACTTGCGTGGTCGTCAGCGCGGCGAAGTGCGCCGTGGTCAAGGCGCGCAGGTCGTCCGACTGCAGGCCGGCGATCTGCGTGGCCGTCAGCGACACGACCTGGGCGGTCGACAGCGCGGCGAAGTCAGCCGTGTTCAGCGCGTTCAGGTCGTCGGTGACCAGGTTGCTCAGCTGGGCCGTCGTCAGCGCGGCGACTTGCGCCGTCGTCAGCTGGCCCATCTGGTCGCTGGTCAGTGCATCGACCTGTGCGGTGCTCCAGTTGCGGATCGCGGCGGTGCTCAGGGCACGCAGGTCCGACGACTCCAGGTGCGGGATCTGGTCGGAGGTCAGCGAGGCGGCCTGCGCGGTCGACAGGATCGCGTACTGGGC
>NZ_JBFUFP010001728.1:0-665 GCF_056403375.1 Rhizobacter sp. P2_H2 | reverse complement strand
CATCACCACCATCGCGTCGGTCGGCCCGAAGCCCATGCCGCCCAGCGCCTCGGGCACGAACAGCCCGGCCAGCCCGAGGTCGGCCATCTCGCGCCACGCCTCGCGCGAGCAGCCCCCGGCCTGCACGATGCGCTTGCGCCGCTCGGCGTCGTAGCCCTTGGCGACCCACTTGCGCACCGAGTCGCGCAGCATCTCTTGATCGTCGGAGAAGTCGAAGTCCATGTCGTTTCCTCAGCTGCCGCAGGGCCGCCCCAAGGCGGCTGAGCGCCCCCTCGGGGGGCAGGAATGAAATGACGTGGGGGCCAACATGTCACCCCAGCACCGTCTGCGCGACGATGTTGCGTTGCACCTCGTTGCTGCCGCCGTAGATCGTGGTCTTGCGCACGTTGAAATAGGTCGCGGCCAGCGGCGCGCAATACGCCGCGCCGACGTGGTCACCCTGCCAGCCGGCCTCCATGGCGTCGTGGATGAAGGGCACGCTGTACGGCCCGGCCGCCAGCATCAGCAGTTCGGTCAGGCGCTGCTGGATCTCGCTGCCGCGGATCTTCAGCAGCCCGGCGACGTCCAGCGACTGCTTGCCGGACTTTTCAGCGCTGAGCACCCGCAGCACCATCATCTCCAGCGCGACGATCTCGACCTCCAGCTTCGCGATCTCGTCGCGGAAG
>NZ_JBFUFP010001727.1:0-665 GCF_056403375.1 Rhizobacter sp. P2_H2 | reverse complement strand
CCTTCACCGACATCTTGTGCGCGAGGTCGGCGACGCTGATGGTCTCCGGCACGTGCACTTCCTGGATCTGCTGCTCGGGCGGCGCGACGAAGCCGCTGCCCTGCCCGTCGTTGCGGTCGCCACGGCGGCCGCCACGCGGTGCACGCCAGCCCGGACGGGCCGCGGAATCGTTGCGGGTCTTCAGCGCGCGCTTCTTCGCGGCGTCATCGGCCCAGCTCGACGACAGCTTCTCGGACTTGACGGACTTCTTGTCGCCCGGCTTGTCGCCCGGCTTCGCGGCGGCCGTGGTGGTCGCAGCGCCCGGCGCGGCGGCCGGCTTGTGGATCGTGCCCTTGATGCCTTCCTTGCCGGCTTCCGGCTTCGGCGGCTCTTCCGGCTTCTTGGCCGTCAGCACCTTCTTCGGCGCGTTCATCATCGCGCGGATCGCGGCGGCTTCGTCCTCGGCGGCCTTGCGGCGCTTGGCCAGGTCGGCGGCGCGCTGCTTCTCTTCGTCGACGACGTCGGCGGCCTTGATCACGCGCAGTGCGGGCTTCGGGGGCTCGACCGGGGCCACGGGGGCGGCAGCAACGACGGGTGCCGCCGTGGGTGCCGGAGCAGCCTTGGCAGCGCTCGCCGCGGCCTTCGCGGCCGGGGCAGGCGTCGGGGCCGCTGCGGCAGCCGCGGCG
>NZ_JBFUFP010001726.1:0-666 GCF_056403375.1 Rhizobacter sp. P2_H2 | reverse complement strand
GTCATGCCCACGCTCCCGCGGGGCATGCAGGCCCCGTCGTCAGTTGAGGATCTTGCCGTTCGCGCCGAACATCGCGAAGTTCACGTAGTGCGAACCCGGCTTGTCGTTGACGCTGAAGTCGAGCGTGTAGCCGCCGACGTCGATCGCGCTGGCGGCATTCAGCGCCGCGGTGACGCCAGCCGGCGTCAGCGAGTTCGTGGTCTCCAGCACCTTCACCAGCGCCTTCGCGGCGATGAAGCCCTCGATCGAGCGGGCCGACAGGTCCGGGTTGTTCGAGGCCGCCTTCAGCTGCATGTACTCGCGCACCACCGCCAGGTTGCTCTGCTGCAGCAGCGGCAGCACCACCGAGAACGCGTAGCCGCGTGCACGCTCCGGGCCGAGCGCCTTCAGCAGTGCATCGGTGTCGATGATCGACATGCCGTACAGGATGCCCTGGCCGCCCCTGGCGGCGTACTGCTTGACGAACTCGATGCCGGCCGCGGTGGTCGCGCCGAGGAACACCACCTGCACCTTCGAGTCGATGATGTCGGCAACCGACTTCTCGACCTGCACCGTGTTGCGCGGATAGCCGCTCGTCACCGCCAGCTCGATGCCGTGCGTCTGCGCCGCCGCCTGCGCACCGGCCAGCACATCCTTGCCCAGGCCGTCGTCCTGGTAGACCAGGCC
>NZ_JBFUFP010001725.1:0-667 GCF_056403375.1 Rhizobacter sp. P2_H2 | reverse complement strand
GACCCAGGCGCTGTCGCTCGACCCGGCGATGCGCGGCTGGATGAACGAGGGCAAGAGCTACATCCCGCCGGTCGGCATCGGCGAGGTGATGCGGGCCGGCGGCATCGGCAGCGTCGTCGCCTCGAAGAACCCGGCCTTCGCGGTCGGCGACACCGTCAGCGCCACGCTGGGCGTGCAGCAGTACTGCCTGATCCCCGAGGCCGGCATCCGCCGCCATGCGCTGTTCAAGATCGACCCGCGGCTGGGCACGCCGATGCAGTGGCTCAACGTGCTCGGCATGCCCGGCATGACGGCCTGGTTCGGCCTGATGGACGTGGGCCAGCCGAAGCCCGGCGAGACCATCGTCGTGTCGGGCGCGGCCGGCGCGGTCGGGCAGACCGTCGGCCAGCTCGCCAAGGTGAAGGGCCTGCGCACCGTCGGCATCGCCGGCGGCCCCGCCAAGTGCGAATGGGTCGTCAAGGAGCTGGGCTTCGACGCCTGCATCGACTACAAGGCCGGCGCGGTGAAGGACGGCCTGAAGCAGAACTGCCCGCAGGGCGTCGACATCTACTTCGACAACGTCGGCGGCGAGATCCTCGACACCGTGCTGACGCGCATCAACCGCCACGCCCGCATCGTGATCTGCGGCGCGATCAGCCAGTACAACAACACGACCCCGGTGAAAGGC
>NZ_JBFUFP010001724.1:0-670 GCF_056403375.1 Rhizobacter sp. P2_H2 | reverse complement strand
AGCTCGTCCTGGGCCTGCTGCGAGCGCTCGGCCCATTGCTCGCTCTGCGCCTTCAGTTCGGCCAGGCGCTGCTCGACGCGCTGGCGGCCCTCGACCACGTAGCGGATGCGTTCCTCGAGCCGGCTCACCTCGAGCGAGGCCTCGGCCAGCGCGCCCTGCGCGGTGTGCAGCTCGTCGCTCGCGGCGTAGTGGGCCTGGCGGATGGTCTCGAGCTCGGCCTCGCCGTGGCGCAGCTCGGCCATGCGGGCTTCGAGCCCGTTGGTGGCCTCCAGCACCTCTTTCTTGACGCGCTCCTGCTCGCTGGCGGCATCGCGGTGCTTCAGGAACCACAGCTGGTGCAGCTTCAGCGTGCCGGATTCCTGCAGGCCGCGGTAGCGCGACGCGACCTCGGCCTGCTTCTCCAGCTTGTCGAGGTTGGCGTTCAGCTCGCGCAGGATGTCTTCGACGCGGGTCAGGTTCTCGCGCGTGTCCTTCAGCCGGTTCTCGGTCTCGCGGCGGCGTTCCTTGTACTTGGAGACGCCGGCCGCTTCTTCGAGGAACAGCCGCAGCTCTTCGGGCTTGCTCTCGATGATGCGGCTGATGGTGCCCTGGCCGATGATCGCGTAGGCGCGCGGGCCGAGGCCGGTGCCGAGGAACACGTCCTGCACGTCGCGGCGGCGCACCGGCTGGT
>NZ_JBFUFP010001723.1:0-672 GCF_056403375.1 Rhizobacter sp. P2_H2 | reverse complement strand
GCCTTCACGCTGCCCGATTCCTTGCGCGCGGCGCTGCAGGCGGTTGCGCAAGGGCAGGGCGCCACGCTGTCGATGCTGCTGCTGGGCGCGTTCCAGGGCCTGCTGTACCGCTACACCGGGCAGCGCGATGTGCGCGTCGGCATGACGGTTGCGAACCGCGCGCGGCCCGAGGCGCAGGCGCTGATCGGGCTGTTCGTCAACACGCTGGTGCTGCGCAACCGCATCGGCGGGCGCACGACGCTCGCGCAGCTGGTGGCGCAGGCCAGGGCTGCCTCGCTCGGCGCGCAGGCGCATGCGGAGTTGCCGTTCGATCTGCTGGTCGAGGCCTTGCAGCCCGAGCGCAGCCTGGGCCGCAGCCCGCTGTTCCAGGTGATGTTCAACCACGTCGGCGAAGACCCGCGGCTGCTGCGGCAGTTGCCGGGCCTCGCGGTCGAGTCGCTGCCCTTGCCCGAGCTCGCGGCGCAGTTCGAGCTGGCGCTGGAGCTGCGTGAGCGGGCCGGCGCCGCGCTGGAGCTGTCGTTCGTGTATGCCGCCGAGCTGTTCGATGCGGCCACGGTCGAGCGCTTCGGTGCACACCTGCTCGCGCTGCTGCAGGCGCTGGCGCAGCGGCCCGCGCAGGCGCTCGGCGATGTCGACCTGCTGGGCGCGGATGAGCACGCGCGGCTCGCCGCC
>NZ_JBFUFP010001722.1:0-672 GCF_056403375.1 Rhizobacter sp. P2_H2 | reverse complement strand
CCTGAAGCACCATCACGACAAACTCCATCGGTGTGTAGTCGTCGTTGAGCAGTACCACCTGGTACATGCGCGGCGGCTCTGTCTTCGCGGCCTGCCTTTCGGCCACGACCGCCCCCTGCCCGTCATCGGGTGTCGGCCGCTTCAACGGCTCGGGCGGTATCGGTTTTTCCTCGGGCATGGAACCATTCTATAGAGTTGATTTTGCTGTGCTCACCCGAACGGATATTGCGACACCCGGGCGAACTGCAAGGCCCGGAAATGCATCACAACGTGCCCATTGTTCTACGACGGCACCCGCAAGGGAATGCATTTGGTTGCATGGCCCTGAACCCTGGTTTGCCGCGCCTTGACAGTCACCAAGGCGGCGCACAAAATTCTTCGCTCCCAGGGATAGGAGACCAATATGGCCCAGAAGTTGTTCGGAACCGTGAAGTGGTTCAATGATGCGAAGGGATTCGGCTTCATTGAACCGGAAGGGGGTGGCGAGGATGTGTTCGCACATTTTTCGGCCATCCAGAGTGAAGGCTTTCGCACGCTCAAACAGGGCGGCCGCGTGAGCTACGAAGTGGTGCAAGGCCCCAAAGGCCAGCTCGCGCAGAACATCTCTGCGCTCGACGTACCCGAAACGATCCCGCATCGCCGCAATCCTGTCGGCGTGGCGGAGTCCTCGGC
>NZ_JBFUFP010001721.1:0-675 GCF_056403375.1 Rhizobacter sp. P2_H2 | reverse complement strand
GTGCGCACGCTGCGCAACCCGATCCTCGCCGCGCGCGCGGTGATGGAGGCCGGCGGCCCGGTGATGCTGATCGGTCCCGGCGCCGAGCAGTTCGCCGCCGGGCAGGGCTGCGAGACGGTGGCGCCGGAGTGGTTCGACACGCCGGAGCGCTTCGCGCAACTGCAGGCGATGCAGGCCAGCGACCGCACCGCGCTCGACCACGATGGCGCGAGCCAACTGGCCCCCACCGTTCCCGCGCCGCTCGACGAGCGCGACAAGTTCGGCACCGTCGGCGCGGTCGCGCTCGATGCGCACGGCCACCTGGCCGCCGCCACCTCGACCGGCGGCATGACGAACAAGCGCCCCGGCCGCGTCGGCGATTCGCCGCTGATCGGCGCCGGCTGCTATGCGAATGACCGCACGGTGGCGGTGTCGTGCACCGGCGTCGGCGAGGCTTTCATGCGCGGGCTCGCCGCCTACGACGTGTCGGCGCTGGTCGAGTACGTCGGGCTGCCGCTGCGCTTCGCCGCGAAGCGCGTCGTGATGGACAAGCTGCCGCCGCTCGGCGGCCGCGGCGGGCTGATCGCCGTCGATGCGCGCGGCAACGTCGCGCTGCCGTTCAACACCGAGGGCATGTACCGCGGCTGGGCGCGCATCGGCGAAGCGCCGGTCTCTGCCATCTATGCCGACGAAGCG
>NZ_JBFUFP010001720.1:0-676 GCF_056403375.1 Rhizobacter sp. P2_H2 | reverse complement strand
GTGCAGGCAGGAGACGTGCTCGGTCGCGCCCCAGTAGCGGCCGTAGGCGACACCGCGCGCCGCATCGACGCCGATCAGCGACACCGCGATGCGCACGCCGTCTTTCCACGCGACGAACAGCACCCAGTTCTGCGGCATCGTGCGCGCCATGCGGGCGAAGAAGTCGCGCGTGAGGTAGGGCGTGGAGTGGTGGGCGCGGTAGGTGCGCACGTAGCAGCGGTAGAAGAAGTCCCACAGCTCGTCGTCGATCTCGCGGCCCACATGCGTCGTGAAGCTGACGCCGGCCTCGGCGACGCGGCGGCGCTCCTGCTGGATCTTCTTGCGCTTCTCGCGCTGCAGGCTGGCCAGGAAATCGGCGAACCCGTCATACGGCTGCGGCTCGCGGTTGACCCAGTGGAACTGCACGGTGCTGCGCATCATCCAGCCCATGTCGCGCGCGGCCTGCTGGTCAAGCGCGTCGAGGAACAGCAGGTGGGCCGACGACAGCTTCGCGTCGTGCGCGATGCGCATCATCGCGGACAGCAGCGCGCGGCGCGCGCCGTCGTCGCGCGCCATCAGCCGCGGGCCAGGCACCGGCGTGAACGGCACCGCGCCGAGCAGCTTCGGGTAGTAGCGCAGGCCGTGGCGCTGGTAGGCATCGGCCCAGGCCCAGTCGAACACGTACTCGCCGTACGAA
>NZ_JBFUFP010001719.1:0-678 GCF_056403375.1 Rhizobacter sp. P2_H2 | reverse complement strand
GCTCACGGCCGCGCGCATCTCGTCCTTGGAATAGCCGGCGAGCCGCAGCCCGAAGGCCATGTTCTCGGCGACCGTCATGTGGGGGTAGAGCGCATAGCTCTGGAACACCATCGCGATGCCGCGCTTGGCCGGCGGCACGTCATTGACGAGTTCGCCGCCGATGTAGAGCTCACCCGCGGTGATGTCCTCGAGGCCGGCGATGCAGCGCAGCAGCGTCGACTTGCCGCAGCCCGACGGCCCGACGAACACCAGGAACTCGCCGTCGCGGATCTCCAGGTCCACGCCGTGCAGGATCACGACGTCGTCGAACGCCTTGCGCAGGGCCTTCAGCTGGAGATCGGCCATGGATTGCTCACGTTGTCGTTCCTGGATGTCGGAAGTCACAAGTCAAAAGGGCCGGCTTCTCAGCCGGCCCGTACTGCTCTCAACTCAGCATTTCAGCAAAACCGAGTCTTCAAACCGTCCCTCTATCAGAACCAGATTTCAGCCTGGGCACCATAGGACGTGCCCTTGGTGTCGCCGTTGGCGCGGTTGGTGACGCCGGCGCCGCCGTTCTCGGCCGCGTTGGCCGCCGCGTTCCACTTGGCCGTCGTCACGTACAGGCGCAGTTCCGGACCTCGGCCGCGTTGGCCGCCGCGTTCCACTTGGCCGTCGTCACGTACAGGCGCAGTTCCGGAC
>NZ_JBFUFP010001718.1:0-679 GCF_056403375.1 Rhizobacter sp. P2_H2 | reverse complement strand
ATCAAGGACGTGGTGTCGCAGTTCTGGAACGACGAGAAGATCACGTCGGCCCAGGCGCAGGACCGCCTGGTCGCTGCCGCCAAGACGAAGTAATCAGGCTTTAGCCCTGCCTCGGACGGCGCCCGCTCGGGCGCCGTCTTCCTGTTGCACGGGGATGGCGCAATACTCGCGTCCCGCCCCCGGTTGGCCCGCCCATGAAATCCTCCGCCTCCGTACGCCTCAGCCAGTGGATGCCCAAGCTGGTCGTCGCACCGTCGTTCTTCCTGGCCTTCTTCTTCATCTACGGCCTGATCGCGTGGAACGGCTACCTGTCGGTGTCGGCCTCGCGCCTGCTGCCCAACTATGAATTCATCGGGCTGCAGCAGTACACCAACCTGTTCGAGAGCGAACGCTGGTGGGTCGCGCTGAAGAACCTCGGCATCTTCGGCGGCCTGTTCATCTTCTTCGGCATGGCCATCGGCCTGCTGCTGGCCATCCTGCTCGACCAGAAGATCCGCGTCGAAGGCGTGCTGCGCACCATCTACCTCTACCCGATGGCGTTGAGCTTCATCGTCACCGGCACCGCCTGGAAGTGGATCCTGAATCCCGGTCTGGGCCTCGAGAAGGTCATGCAGGGCTGGGGTTTCGAGAACTTCCATTTCAGCTGGCTGATCGACCCCGACATGGCGATCTACACCGT
>NZ_JBFUFP010001717.1:0-680 GCF_056403375.1 Rhizobacter sp. P2_H2 | reverse complement strand
GATCACGGCCACATCATTCGTGCCGTGGATGGTGACGGTGACGCTCGACGAGGTCTCATCAGCGCTCTTGACGGTGAAGGTCTCCGCCAGCGACTGATCCGCGCGCAGGGCTTGGATCGTCGCGTTGCTGTTCGCAGCGGTGTAGGTCCAGGTGCCGTCGGCGGCGAGCGCGAAGGTGCCGTAGGTGCCCACGGTGGCCGGTTGAGCCTGGAACACCGCCTGGCCGTTGTCGACGTCGGCGACAGACAACGTACCACCGGTCGTCAGATTGCCGGAAGCGTTGACAGCCGTGTCCTCCGTGACGGAGCCGGAAGTGGCGCCGGAGATGACAGCGGTGTCGTTCGTGCCCTGGATGGTGACCGTGACACTCGACGAGGTCCCATCGGCGCTCTTGACCGAGAAGGTCTCGGTCAGCGATTGATCGGCGCGCAGCGCCTGGACCGTGGCGTTGCTGTTCGCAGCTGCATAAGTCCACGTGCCATCGGCGGCGAGTGTGAAGGTGCCGTAGGTGCCGACAGTGGAAGCCTGGGCCTGGAACACCGCCTGGCCGTTGTCGACGTCGGYGACAGACAAGGTGCCACCGGTGGTCAGGTTGCCGGAGCCGTTGACGGCCGTGTCTTCGGTGACGATACCCGAGGTGGCACCGCTGATCACCGCCACATCGTTCGTGCCCTGGATGG
>NZ_JBFUFP010001716.1:0-682 GCF_056403375.1 Rhizobacter sp. P2_H2 | reverse complement strand
GTGTCAGCCGCTTCCAGTATGCCGGTACCTTCCAGCAGCACCGATGCCGACTTGCCGTCTGTCGACACCGATTCGACCTGCAGGTCGATCACCGTTGGCACGATTTGCAGCAGCAGGCCACTGGTGTCGCGCTCCAGCCGCACATGGCCGGTGTGGGCGGTGGTGGGCACGATGGCGGTGAGCGTCTGGTCGGTAAGGCTCGCCGTGGTGGCGACGGTCAGTTCGGACAGGTTGCCGAAATCGCTCAAGGTCGTGAACACCAGCCGGTCATTGGCCACCAGGCCGCTGCCCGCCACCGTGATGCTCTGCCCGGTGTTGGCCGAAGGCAGTGCCGCCAGGGCCGCGCTGCCGCTGGCGGCTGTGGCATTGATGGCCGTCACGTGGCGCGAGGCGGCGCTCAAGCTGCTGCTGCCCCCGCTGCTGGACACGACGACCACGCCCGCACCGACGCCGGGCGGCACGGTCAGGCTCAAGAGCTGCTGCACTTGCTTGCTGGCGGACGAGTCGAAGATGCCGTCGACGATGGTGCGCACGGTGAAGCCTGTCACCGCGCGCCCATCTATCGTGACGCTCAGGTCCGGCGCGTTGAAGCCCGAGCCTTCGAGCACGATCGCCTGGCCAGACGCCACCTGGCCGCCGATGCCGCGCAGCACCGGCACGATTTGCAGCGGCAGGCTCACGC
>NZ_JBFUFP010001715.1:0-684 GCF_056403375.1 Rhizobacter sp. P2_H2 | reverse complement strand
CAACAAGGCCACCGACAAGGTGTACTACCGTCACTCGGGCCACCCGGGCGGTATCCACGCCACGACCTTCAAGGACATGCAAGCCAAGCACCCCGGCCGCGCGCTGGAAAAGGCTGTCAAGGGCATGCTCCCCAAGGGACCGTTGGGTTACGCGATGGTGAAGAAGCTGAAGGTGTACGCCGGTGGTTCCCACCCGCACACCGCCCAGCAGCCCAAAGTGCTGGACATCTAAGGAGCGGCCATGATCGGAAATTGGAACTACGGAACCGGCCGCCGCAAGTCTTCGGTGGCTCGCGTCTTCATCAAGAAGGGCACTGGCCAGATCGTCGTCAACGGCAAGACCGTCGATGAGTATTTCGGTCGCCAGACCTCCATCATGGTGGTCAAGCAGCCTCTGGTGCTGACCTCCAACGATGGCGCGTTCGACGTCAAGGTCAACGTGCACGGTGGTGGCGAGTCGGGTCAAGCCGGTGCGGTGCGCCACGGCATCACCCGCGCCCTGATCGACTACGACGAGACGCTCAAGCCTGCCCTCAAGCACGCCGGCTTCGTGACGCGCGATGCGCGTGAAGTCGAACGGAAGAAGGTCGGCCTGCACGGCGCTCGCCGCAGGAAGCAGTTCAGCAAGCGCTGATCGACGCTCAGGCGTTGCAGGAAGGGGCCGCTTTCGAGCGGCCCTTTTGC
>NZ_JBFUFP010001714.1:0-684 GCF_056403375.1 Rhizobacter sp. P2_H2 | reverse complement strand
CTCAGGAACATCGTCGGAATGACGTGGTACCAGATGAAAAGCTGGACCAGAAGAGGAACGTTGCGGAACAACTCGACCCAGGTTTCACCGAGGTAGGCGAGCACCTTGTTCGGCAGCGTGCGCAAGATGCCGACCAACGAACCCAACACGAGCGAGACGATCAGTGCCAGCAAGGCCACTGACAAGGTCCACCCCCATGCCGACAACATCCACTGAAGGTAGGTCTGCCCGCCCCCCGTGTCTTGCAGGAATACCTGCCAGTCCCACTTGCCCAAGGCATTGCTCCAATTCTTGTGAGGGGCGCACGACGACTGCGCTGCCCCAAGAAAAAGCGCGACGCGGGTCACCCGGCGCCGCGCTGGGGGGACTGTAAGCAAGTGTCGCGCCCAGTGGCGTCAGGGCTTACCTCAGTCCCGGTCCATCGCAAGAACCCGCCTTACTTCTTGGCGTAGTCTTCCATCGGCTTGTCGTTCGGGGCCGCCCAGGCGGCCTTGGTGGCGTCCGACAGCGGCAGGCCGACCTTGGTGTTGCTCGGCGGGATCGGCTGGTTGAACCACTTGTCGTAGGTCTTGGCGAGGTCGCCCGACTTGATCTGCGCCACGATGCTGTCGTCGACCGCCTTCTTGAAGGCCGGGTCATCCTTGCGCAGCATGATCGCGWTCGGCTCGACGCTCAGCACTTCGC
>NZ_JBFUFP010001713.1:0-686 GCF_056403375.1 Rhizobacter sp. P2_H2 | reverse complement strand
GTCGCCGGCTTGGCCACCGGGGCGACCGGTGCCGCCACCGGCGCGGCCACCACCGGCGCAGGGAGGGTCGGTGCCAGCGGCTCGATGAACGGCGCGGCCTCGGCGGCCAGCGGCGTCGGTTGGGTCACCGGCGCAGGGGCCGGCTCGGCCACCGGCGGGGCGACGGGCGCCACAGGGCTTGCAACTGCAGGGGCCGCCACGACAGGAGCAGCCACC
Source organism: Rhizobacter sp. P2_H2 (assembly GCF_056403375.1). Taxonomy (NCBI): domain Bacteria; kingdom Pseudomonadati; phylum Pseudomonadota; class Betaproteobacteria; order Burkholderiales; family Sphaerotilaceae; genus Rhizobacter; species Rhizobacter sp. P2_H2. The sequence goes on along the minus strand of NZ_JBFUFP010001713.1, from coordinate 470 downwards.
ATCGGCGGCGCGGTGAACACCGGCATCACCGGCGCGGCCACCGTCATCGGTGCCAACACCACCGGCGGGGCGACCGGCGGACGGGCGACCGGTGCGGGCGGCGGTGCGACCGGCGCAGCGGCCGCTTCGGCGTAAGCCTGGGCGTCGCGCGAGCGCAGCGTCTCGAAGGCATGCGCCAGGCCGTCGGCACGGCCTTGCAGCGCCTCGACGTCCTGAGTGGTCGCCGGTGCCGCTTGCTGCAGCAGGTGCTCGATGCGGGTTTCCAGGCGGTGGGCCATTTCACCCAGCCGCATGGCGCCGGCCAGGCGGGCACCGCCCTTCAGCGTGTGCAGCRTGCGCATGCAGGCCGCGGCCGCCGAGTTGTCGGTCGGGCGGCGCGACCACTCGCGCAGCTTGGTCGCCAGCTCGGGGATCAGTTCCTCGCCCTCTTCCTCGAAGATCGGGAACAGCTCGGCGTCGACGGCATCGAT
>NZ_JBFUFP010001712.1:0-688 GCF_056403375.1 Rhizobacter sp. P2_H2 | reverse complement strand
TGCCGACGCTGGCCGAGGTGTTCACRGCCGAGGGCTGAACAGCACCGTTGTTCAGGCACCCAGGCGGTTCAGCGCCGGTGGCGTGGCGAAACGCCGGTGCCAGCGGTGCGGCCGGACGCTGCGTGTCGTCGCACGCACTGCGTGATCCGGCTCGGGTCGGCCCGGTGCTGCGGGTTGATGAGGAACGTGCCTGAACTGATGCTGTAGCCGCCGCATTCCGAACTCCCTGGGTGAGTCGGTCGGCGGCCCTGCGCCGACCCGCCCGCTGAGTAACGGCCGAGGGTGTGCGGTTCCAGTCCTGATGTTCCGGGGCCCGATGTGCCCGCGCTGCCTGCGCTACTGGACGTCGCCGGCGCGGCGCATTTCTTCGCACTGCGCATGCCGCGCGAATTGCGGCTTGGCACATTGCGCCTGCATGCAGTACAGCAGCGCGAAGTTGACGCGCGAGCCGCAGGCGGCACGCGGGTTCGTCGCGCCCGCCACGACGGCATCGACCGGCGGCTTCGCGGTGCCGGACACCGCACGCGCGCCGCCTGATGGCAACGATGTCACGGGTGCTGCGGGTGGGACGGGGATGGCGGGTGCGACCTCGGCCGGTGCGACGGCGGCCGGCTCGGCGGGTGCCGGCGTGGCGTCGGCCGCAGCGGGCGTGTCGGCATCGGCCGGCTTGTCCGCCTCGACCGGGACC
>NZ_JBFUFP010001711.1:0-689 GCF_056403375.1 Rhizobacter sp. P2_H2 | reverse complement strand
AATGTCCTCCGCGGTTCCGTACGCATGATCGAGTTGCTGCCAGTGGGTACTGTCGAGACTCAGCACGAAGGTTCTCCTTTGCTCAATGTTCACATGAAGTCCCGAGGAAGACCTCTACGGTCCAGTCCATGAAGGCCCGCAGTCCAGTCTTCGCACGGCTCCACGGCATCTGCCATGTACGCCCAGGCGCGGATCTCGGTACTCGAAGGGTTCCACGGGTCAGCGAACATGGGTTGTGCGGACTTGAACTTGAATTGGTCAACGCGCGAGGCGTTCGCCTGCAACAGTCCTGTACTCGATCGATACACCAAGCGCTTGATGGATTGACTTCCCGGGCCGACTCTTCGGATCGACGGTGACTCTCAGCTGGTCGGCTGCAACCCACTCGATCCGCGGCGGAAGTCCCACTCCGTAGGTCGATTCTGCGTAGTAGATGACCGACGCGTCCTTGTCCCCGTGCGAGAACGAGCCGTGTTGCGGCGGACCCAGGTGAATCTCGTCGTACAAGGCGCCTTGACCGAAACCGAGCCCGTTGTCGACGACMTCGACGGTTGCGGCGAAGTTTCTGGATGGGCTTTCAACTTGCGTCGTCTCGACAGCTCGCGGCACGCCTTCAGAACATGCTGAGAGACCGATGGCTGCCCCAAGCAACGCTCCTGCCCAGCTCATGCGCGCCCCTTGCGCTTCTC
>NZ_JBFUFP010001710.1:0-689 GCF_056403375.1 Rhizobacter sp. P2_H2 | reverse complement strand
GGGCTGATCACCTGATGCCCTCCGCCTGGCTTCTCCGGATAGCGCGTGACCAGCCGGCGCGGGTCGGTCACCTGGGTAAGCCGGTCGCGGCCGTCGTGCTCCAACTCGGTGACGCCACCCGCCGGATCGACATGCGCCTTGACGCGGTTCAGCGGGTCATACGCCAGCCGGGTCTCGAGGTTCAGCGTGCCGGCGCCGCGGATCACCTTGGTGACCTGCCCCTCGGCGTCGTACTCGTGGCGCGTCACCGACCGGGGCGAGACGGGCGGCGGAGGCAAGGTCTGCGCCTCGACGACAGACATGAAGATCGCGCCGCAGGCCACCAGGCATCGCATCGCGCGCCTCATGGCGTCGTCTCCCGGCCTTCGATCTTCTGCACCCGACCGAGATCGTCGACGATGCGCTCCAGCGTGCGCCGCAAGTTCCCGCCGGGATCCTGCACCTTCTCCCGGACCTTGATGCTGGCCATGTCCAGCAGGTAGTCGATGCGGTGGCCCTGCTCGTCGTAGACCGCCACCTTCCGGTGGGCATCGTCGTAGTCCCAGCCGATCCAGCTGCCGTCCGGCAGGGTCAGCCGCTTGAGCTGCCCCGCGGCATCGTAGGTGTAGCGCGTGACGCGCCCGGCCACGTCGCGTGTCAGGAGCCGCTGCCGCAGGTCGTAGGTCTGCCGCGTGACGACGCCATTCGGG
>NZ_JBFUFP010001709.1:0-689 GCF_056403375.1 Rhizobacter sp. P2_H2 | reverse complement strand
GTATAACAGCGGAAAAAAAATCAATTTTGGATTTAGGTGTTGGAATTGTGCCTTCCCGCTCGGGAGAAGGGGCGCAGGACTGTCACAAAAACGTTGGCGCTGTCCGGATAATATCGAAAAGATTGTCGAGGCATACAAAGGGATTCAGCGGCTATCAAAGAAGTACGACATTAGTTTGCATGATGAATCCGAGTGGGGCCCAACTGATCCCTCTAAAGAACTGGGGCTGGAGCACCATAGAATAAGGGGGAGGATTTTATTTGATATTTTGGAGCAGCGAAATCGATGCAATCAATCGCAAATGCAAATTTGCACAATCAGTGGAGCCCCAAATACCGTATTTTCTGGTCTTCAAGGTACAGGCGATAATCTAAATATCGAACGCATTCGACATTTTCTTTCGCTCCAACTTCCTCCTTCAGAATATCTTGGCTTCTTTGCGAATCTAAGCACTGGCGCAATATTTCCAACTTCGAGTGTAGTGCCACTTGAGATTCATATTTGCAGCCTCTGGAGAACTCAATTTCCAGAGGATTATTCGCTCGAGAATCTCTGTATAGATTCATCACAAGGCTGGCATTTGAAGCGTTTAACACTGAGTCAGGCAGGACTATTCGCGGCCGCTCGCATTGCGCATTGTTGGCGCGAAGAACTCAAGCGGCTAGAGGGGTCGAGTGATAGTCCAGAGC
>NZ_JBFUFP010001708.1:0-690 GCF_056403375.1 Rhizobacter sp. P2_H2 | reverse complement strand
ACATGATCTGGTTCGGCGTGCTGCTGTGCGTGAACATGCAGACGAGCTTCATGCACCCGCCGTTCGGCTTTGCGCTGTTCTACCTGCGCAGCATCGCCGACACGCTGTTCAAGCAGGGGTCGCTGCCGCGCAAGGTGCTGTCGAGCGACATCTACCTCGGCTCGATCCCGTGGGTGCTGCTGCAGATCCTGCTGGTGGTGATCGTGATCCTCTTCCCGCAGACGGTGACGGTCTTCCTCGACAAGGAAGTGAAGGTCGACGTCGACAAGGTGAAGATCGAGATGCCTGACGGCGACACCTACCGCTCGAAGGACGAGAACCTCGACGACCTGTTCAAGAACGCGTCGCCGTCCCCCGACGAGAAGAAGCCGGAAGAGAAGAAGTGAGCGAGAGCGAGCCGCTGGTGGCGGCGGAGGGCCCGGCCTTTCCGCCGTTCGTGAAGCTGCTGCTGACGGCCCTCACCGCCGCGGTGTTCGCGGCCGGCGCGCTGGCGCTCGACCAGGCAGCGCTGCGCAATGCCTCCATCAGCGCGAAGCTGCTGGTGGCCGGCGGCCTGCTGGTGCTGCTGGTGACGAACTACTGGGTGCTGAAGAGCCGCATCCGCATCGATGCGCGCGTGATCGAGCAGACGTGGATGTGGACCAAGCGCGTGCGCTGGGCCGACGTGGGGCAGGCCAAGCTGATCTACAT
>NZ_JBFUFP010001707.1:0-691 GCF_056403375.1 Rhizobacter sp. P2_H2 | reverse complement strand
GGGCGAAGACCGCACCGGCCGGCGAGCCACAGCCTCCCCGCACGCGCCTTCCGCGCCAATGCGCCAACAGAAAACCTACGGCAACCAGTGCCGCTGCTCACACCCCGCATCCCCGCAGCGCTCGCAGACCCATTGCCAGCGCGGGTTCGCGCGGGCCTCGTCGAGCACCGACGGTTCCAGCAGCGCATGCCGCACCGCCAGCAGCGCGTGCGACAGCCGCGCCGGTCCGGTGCCGGCCACCACCGAATAGCCGAGCCCGCCGCGCGCCAGCGCCGCGCGCACCAGCGCGGTGACCGGCTCGCGCACCYGGGGCCCGTCGCGCTGCAGGCCGTCGGCCTGCCAGGGGATGTCGAGCGCCGTCAGCAGCGTCAGCGCGCAGCCGCGCTGGGCCTCGATCGCGCTGTCGTACAGGCTGCGGTCGCCGAACACCTGCTCGCTGTAGACCGCGATCATCAAGGCCGTGGTGTCGGCGATCACGATGTCGTGCGTCTCGGCGGCCGCGGCGATGCGGCGCGTCTGCTCCTGCGCGATGCCCGCCTGCTCGTCGACGCGCGGCGTGCGCGCATGACGGTCGCAGAATTCGCGCAGGTATTCGCCGACGAGGGCGACCGAGCGACCGTCGCGCTGCAGCGCCGCCTGCAACTCGCCGGCGAGCGTCGTCTTGCCGGTGCTCTCGGGCCGGTGCTCTCGG
>NZ_JBFUFP010001706.1:0-692 GCF_056403375.1 Rhizobacter sp. P2_H2 | reverse complement strand
GCCGACGTGACCGACGTGAAGCAGTTCGAGGCCGTGGTGTCCAGGCTCGACAAGACGAAATCGTTGCCGGTCACCGTGCTGCGTGGCGACTGGGCGCAGTTCCTGCGCATCCCTGTGCTCAAGTGAGGGCCGGATATCCGACTGCCGGCACGGGGATTGCCATGGTGCTTTCGCAATGCGGGATCTGTGAACAGAACTTTTGCGATGACTGAACTTGCCTTATCAATGGAAAGTCAGTTGGCGCACACATCATTCGATGGATCGCCTCGAATTCAGCGCGCTTTTGGCTACAATTCAGGGGTCGTGGATCGGCTTTATTGCCAATCCGGGCAACGAGTTGAGGCGTCTGAAACTATCCCCAAGCTACCCACAAGTCTTTGTGGATAAGTTGTGGAAAGATTTTGCTGTTGGTGACCCGCAACGACAAGAAATCAAGCAATGGCGCGGTTTCCGGCGGGGTGCTTTTGGCTACAATGAAGGCCCAACAAGCAGTTGCCATACGTTTTGTTGGAAGGCGCGTCAGTTCTTCGACGTGCCTTTTTTTTGTTCACGGCCCGGGTCTTCGACCCATCATCTCGAGCGCGCAGGTCACGCGACAACGCGCACGAGATGAGCCATCAACGCAGCGGTGCAACCGCTGCAGCGTCGAACCGCGACGCAGTGGAATCGCTCAATGGATCACATCCGAAATT
>NZ_JBFUFP010001705.1:0-694 GCF_056403375.1 Rhizobacter sp. P2_H2 | reverse complement strand
GCCTGGTGGTGGGCATCACGATCCCGCTGGTGCTCGCGATCACCTTCGTCACGATGTTCTACTGGGGCGTCGGGCTGCACAAGATCTCGCTCGGCTCGCTGATCATCGCGCTCGGGCTGCTGGTCGACGACGCGATCATCTCGGTGGAGATGATGGTGCGCAAGCTCGAGGAGGGCTACGACAAGATGCGCGCCGCGACCTTCGCCTACGACGTGACCGCGATGCCGATGCTGACCGGCACGCTGATCACCGCGACCGGCTTCCTGCCGATCGGCATGGCCCGCTCGACGGTGGGCGAGTACACGTTCGCGATCTTCGCGGTGACCACCGCGGCGCTGCTGATCTCGTGGGTGGTGTCGGTGTACTTCGTGCCGTACCTCGGCGCCAAGCTGCTGCACAGCAAGAGCAAGATGCACGAGGGCGAGCAGCACCATGAGCTGTTCGACACGCCGTTCTACACGCGCTTCCGGCGCGCGGTGAACTGGTGCGTGAAGCACCGCTGGATCACGATCGGCCTGACCATCGGCACCTTCGTACTGGGCCTGGCCGGCATGGGCAAGGTGCAGCAGCAGTTCTTCCCCGATTCGAGCCGGCCGGAGATCCTGGTCGACCTGTGGCTGCCCGAGGGCGCCACCATCCAGTCGAGCGAGGAACTGGCCAAGCGCTTCGAGGCACGCATGCTGAAGGAGCCGGG
>NZ_JBFUFP010001704.1:0-695 GCF_056403375.1 Rhizobacter sp. P2_H2 | reverse complement strand
CACCAGCCCGGTGTCCTGCCCTGGCGCATTCCACGGGTGGACGTCGTGCGGCATCGGCAGGCCCGCCTCGCGGGAACGGGTGGCGGTGGGGGCGGCATGGGCTCGCATCTGGGGACTCCCGATAAGGATGGCGCGACGATAGGCCGGGTTGGGGCACCGGTACACCAGCCAGCGTCGCGAACCCCTGTAGGAGGACAGGAGGGGCGCCGGCTGCCTTGTAGGACCGCGTAGGCGTTTTCCGACGTTGGAATCCGGCACTGTGGACTGGCTCGCGAACCGGGCCTGCGCGAGCATCCGGCATCCAGATGTTGCATCGCCAGAAAAAGCCGTCATGAAAACCAACAATTGCGCTCGCTACCTGCTGCTCTTCGGCTCGAAGGAGTCGCCACGCGCCGTGCTGTTCGACGACGAGGAGCGCCTGCTCGCCGAGATGATCGATGAAGACGGTTTCCTGGTCGACAGCCTGCTGCGCGAGGGCCGTGCGGTGCGCCCGCCCTCGAAGCTCGTGGCGGCGGTGTCGCAGGCCCTGCGCGCCTGCGCCAGGCAAATGGCGGGCAACGGTGCCCGTGCCGATCTGCACCTTCGTTGCTTCGCGCTCGGTTGAACGCGGAACGGGAAGTCATCCCGATGCGGCACGACACCTTGTCCATCCCCGGAGTGAAGGTGCCGTTGCCGGCGTTGGGGCCGGCACACAC
>NZ_JBFUFP010001703.1:0-699 GCF_056403375.1 Rhizobacter sp. P2_H2 | reverse complement strand
GGCCAGCACCTGCACCACGCGCGGGTTCCTGAAGAAATCCTCGACGTCGACCGCGATCAGGCCGGTCAGTGCAGTCGCCGCGGCCGGCTCGGTGGCGGCCAGCTGCGCCGGAGCGCCTCGCAGCGAGAACCAGAGTGCCCCGCCGAAACCTCCCAGCAGGGCGAGCGTGACCAAGAGCCTGGCCGTTTTGTTCATGAAGACGCGACCGTCAATGCAGACGGCGCGAGTCTAGGGCCTCTCGGGGTGGATCAGACGGCGCTGCGGTGCCGCGCGATGCAGGTGTCCAGCACCTCGCCGCCCGGCCGCTTCCACCAGTCCTCGCTGGAGAAGATCTCCACCTCGCTGTAGCCCGCGTAGCCGGCGTCCTCGACCCAGCCGCGGATGCGCGGGATGTCGATCACGCCGTCGCCCATCATCGCGCGGTCGTTCAGCAGGTCGCGCGTGGGCACGCGCCAGTCGCAGACGTGGAAGGCCAGCAGCCGCTCGCGGCCGGCGCGTTCGATCTGCGCCTGCAGCTTCGGATCCCACCACACGTGGTACACGTCCAGCGCCACGCCCAGCGCGCCGCTGCGGCCGGGGTCCAGCGCATCGCACAGGTCCAGCGCCTGCTCGATCGTGTTGACGCAGGCGCGGTCGGCCGCATACATCGGGTGCAGCGGCTCGATCGCGAGCGGCATGCCGGCGCGGCGCGAATGCTCC
>NZ_JBFUFP010001702.1:0-699 GCF_056403375.1 Rhizobacter sp. P2_H2 | reverse complement strand
CGGCGCACCACAGCCTCCCCGCACCCGCCTTCCGCGCCTACGGTGCCGCGGCGTGCACGGCCATCGCGAGCAGCGCCAGGCACCACACGATCAACGCCCCGGCCGGCAGGTCGAACGCCGACGACAGCGCCAGCCCGATCGCATACCCGAGCACCCCGATGCCATAGGCCAGCGGCAGCCGCCGCGCCTCGCGGTGCTTGCGCGTGCCCAGGCTGGGCACGATCAGCGTCGCGAACACCAGGTAGACGCCGACCAGCTGCACCGAGACCGTGACCGCCAGCGCGAACAGCAGGTAGAAGCCCGCTCGCTCGACCAGCGCGCGCGCACCGAACCACAGCCCGAGGATCGCGAGCGTCGCCACCAGCGGGATCGCGAGCTGCGTGTAGCTGACCCACAGGAYCTGCCCGGCCAGCAGGTCGCGCAGGTGCTCGCCGCCGTGCGGGTTCTTCGCGAGCAGCAGGATGCCGGCGGTCGCGGCCAGCACGAACAGCACGCCGATCTGCGCCTCCTGCACGTCGGGCCATTTCTTCTCGGTCCAGGTCAGCAGCAGCGCGCCGGCCAGCGCGGCCAGCGCCGCGGCCACCTGCACCTGCCAGCCGCCCGGGTCGATGTCGAGCAGGCCGGCGACGATCACGCCGAGTGCTGCGATCTGCGCGATCGCGAGGTCGATGAAGACGATGCCCTTGCGCAGCACCTGCG
>NZ_JBFUFP010001701.1:0-703 GCF_056403375.1 Rhizobacter sp. P2_H2 | reverse complement strand
CAGCAGGATGATGCGCGGCGCCCTCATCAGCCACTTGCCGATCACGAGCTTCTGCTGGTTGCCACCGGACAGCGCGCCGGCCGCCACGTCGAGGCCGTCGCAGCGCACCGCGAGCAGCGCCATCATCCGCTCCACCGCGGCGCGTTCGGCCTGGCGGTCGATCACGCCGCCGTGCGACAGCGCGCCGAGCGCCGCGAACGACAGGTTCTCGCGCACCGACATCGGCAACATCAGGCCTTCGGTCTTGCGGTCTTCGGGGATCAGCGCCATGCCGATGCGCGGCTGCTTCGCGGCATGCGGGCCGGTGAACGGGGTCGGGCGGCCGTCGATCAGCAATTCGCCGCGGCAGCCGCGCAGCACGCCGAACAGCGCGAGCAGCAGTTCGCGCTGGCCCTGGCCGTCGAGGCCGCCCAGGCCGACGATCTCGCCGGCGTGCAGGCGCAGGGAGACATCGGCGAGGCGGTGCGTCCAGTGCAGGCCGCGCAGCTCGAGGCGCGGCGGTGCCGGATCGGCTGCGGTCTCGGGTTCGCGCACCGGCTTGTCCGGGAACACGCCGCTGTAGCTGCGGCCGATCATCAGCTCGACGATCTCGGTGTCGGTCTTCGCGCCGGCCGCGAAGTGCGCGACGCTGCGGCCGTCGCAGAACACGGTGCATTCGTCGGCCAGCTCGGCGATCTCGTGCATGCGGTGCGAGATGTAGAGC
>NZ_JBFUFP010001700.1:0-705 GCF_056403375.1 Rhizobacter sp. P2_H2 | reverse complement strand
GCACGACGCCTTCGGCAACCTCGTCACGACGAAGGACGCGTTGCAGAACACCGTGCAGATCGCGTACGACATCCGGGGCCGCAAGCTCAGGCTGACGGACCCGGACGCCGGGATGCTCGAGTACCACTACGACGCGCTCGGCCAAGCGGTGTGGCAGCAGAACCCGCTGCAGAAGCAGCGCGGCGGCTCGACCACGATGAAGTACGACGTGCTCGGCCGGGTGACGCTGCGCATCGAGCCGGAATACCAGAGCAGTTGGACCTACGACAGCTGCGCGATGGGCATCGGCAAGTTGTGCGCGACGAGTGCCAACACGGACCTCAGCCGGCAGTGGGTGTACGACAGCCTGGGGCGGCTGATCAACACCCGCTCGAGCATCGCCAACGGGCCGAGCTTTGCGAGCGCGCTGAGCTATGACGCGAACGGCCGGCAAGCGACGCAGACCTGGCCGAGCGGGCTGGCGGTGAACTACGGCTACACGCCGAAGGGTTTCCTCGGCACGGTGTCATTGGCAACGGCGGTGACGGTGAACCCGCTGCCCGCCACCCCGGGTGGCACGCCGGGAGCGAGCGTCACGCTGCCGGCCGGCACCGTGCTGTGGCAGGGGCTGGCCTACAACGCGTGGGACGGCCTGGAGCAGCAGAAGTACAGCAACGCGGTCGTGAGCAGGTCCGGCTATGAGGCATCGACGGGCCGCACCAGCAG
>NZ_JBFUFP010001699.1:0-707 GCF_056403375.1 Rhizobacter sp. P2_H2 | reverse complement strand
CACCTGATCTGAGGAGCTGACCATGCCCAGACCCGTCACCCTGTTCACCGGCCAGTGGGCCGACCTGTCGCTCGCCGAACTGGCGCCCCTCGCGAAAGCCATGGGCTACGACGGGCTGGAGCTCGCCTGCTGGGGCGACCATTTCAACGTGCAGGAGGCGCTGCAGTCGGAGCGCTACGTGGCCGACAAGCGCCGGCTGCTGGAGCAGCACGGCCTGCAGTGCTTCGCGATCGGCAACCACCTGACCGGCCAGGCGGTCTGCGACCTGATCGACGAGCGGCACAAGGCGATCCTGCCGGCCCACGTGTGGGGCGACGGCGAGGCCGAGGGCGTGCGCCGGCGCGCCGCGAAAGAGATGCAGGACACCGCGCGCGCCGCCGCGAAGTTCGGCGCGAAGACGGTGACCGGCTTCACCGGCTCGTCGATCTGGCATGCGCTGTATGCCTTCCCGCCGACGAATCAAGCGTTCTGGAACCGGGGCTTCGAGGATTTCGCGATGCGCTGGACGCCGATCCTCGACATGTTCGAGGAGGTCGACGTGAACTTCGCGCTCGAGGTGCACCCGACCGAGATCGCGTTCGACATCGCGAGCAGCCAGCGTGCGATCGAGGCGGTGAAGGGGCACAAACGCTTCGGCTTCAACTTCGACCCGAGCCACCTGGGCTACCAGGGCGTGGACTACGTCAAGTTCCTGCGCACCTTCGGGC
>NZ_JBFUFP010001698.1:0-710 GCF_056403375.1 Rhizobacter sp. P2_H2 | reverse complement strand
GAATGGGGCCATCCGTGCAGCAACAACAGCGCCGGACGGCTCGCGACACCGGCCATTCGCAACGCGATCTCGACGCCGTGGCCCGCGACCTTGATCTTGTCCATCGATTTCCCTTGTCGTCTGGTCAAAGACGTGGGCAATCCGTGTTCCCGTCCAGCGATATCAGCCCCACGCCCTCGCAATTTCAGCAATCCGCCGATGGCCGCCACCACGCGTCCGGCGGCAGCATGCCGGTGTCATCACGAGCCCGACACCCATGTCCGAAGAAGATGTCTTCCGGCCGTCGGAGTACACCGCGGCCCTGCTGCGGCAGTTTTGTCGATGATGCGCAGGCTGTCGTCCTGGTTGCGCACCTGCGCGTGCAGGCCTTGCGCGGCCAGGTGTTCGGCGTAGCGCTGCGCATCCGGGCTGATAGGGGTACTGAAGATTCGTCCATATCGAGGCTACACTTCGTCTCCATATAGACGGAGATTGCAGTGGTCGGATTGAAGAGCACGACGCAGCAGGTGCCTGGGCGCAAGGCCACGTCGAAGGCGGTGTCGATCACGAACGTCACCTACAGCCCGAGCAAGGGGATCGACGACTTCGTGATGAACRTCCATGCCGCGGACCCGATGCGCCTGATCGAGACCGAGCGCAAAGGGGTTGCCGGCATCTTCGTGAAGGACCTGTCCAGGCGCATGGAGATCCCGGCGCAGCGCATGTTCGAC
>NZ_JBFUFP010001697.1:0-710 GCF_056403375.1 Rhizobacter sp. P2_H2 | reverse complement strand
TGATCTGGCTGCGCGCGAGGCCCTGCTTCTCGATCGCGTCGCGCAGCTTCTCGTCCATCGTCGCGCGCACCGTCTCGTACAGGTCGGCCTGTGCGCCGGACAGCTCCACGCGCAGCAGCGTCTCGGTCTTGGCCGGCAGCTCCTGCGCCACCTGCTGCTTGGTGCGGCGCAGGATGAACGGCCGCACGCGCCGCGCGAGGTGCTGGGCCTGCAGGTGATCCTGCCGCTTCTCGATCGGCTGGCGGTAGCGCTCGCGGAACTGCAGCTCGCTGCCGAGCAGCCCCGGGCAGACGAAATCCATCAGGCTCCACAGCTCGCCGAGGTGGTTCTCGAGCGGCGTGCCGCTCAGGCACAGCCGGTGCTGCGCGCGCAGCCCCTTCAACGCGAGTGCGGCCTGGCTGCGGCTGTTCTTGATGCGCTGCGCCTCGTCGAGCACGACGTAGTGCCAGTCCTGCGCGGCCAGCACGTCGATGTCGCGCACCGCCAGCGGGTAGCTGGTGATCACCAGGTGGGCCTGGCCGAGGCGCTCGAAGTGCTGCATGCGCCGCGCGCCGTGCAGCACCAGCGTCTTYAGCTGCGGCGTGAAGCGCTGCGCCTCGGTGTGCCAGTTGTCGACCAGGCTGGTCGGCACGACGACGAGCGACGGCTTGTCGAGCCGGCCGGCATCGAGCTCGCCCTGCAGCAGCGCGAGCGTCTGCAGCGTCTTGCCC
>NZ_JBFUFP010001696.1:0-712 GCF_056403375.1 Rhizobacter sp. P2_H2 | reverse complement strand
GAACAGGTCCTTGCCGCCGCCGTCCGGCGTGATGAAGCCGAAGCCCTTGCCTTCGTCGAACCACTTCACGGTGCCGGTTTGCGTTTGAGTCGTCATGTCGATTCCTTTCGAGTCATGCGCAGCACATGCTGCGCAGTGCAGAGACGCCAAGAAAATCAACGATGGGACTGTCAACCGGCATCCCCGGAACAGGCCCGGGAACGAGGGATGAGGACTTGCTGAAAGACGGTCTTATGCATGCCTACCGGGCGCATGGTACGCCCTGGCCGGAAACGGCCCGCCGGCAAAGCCCTGCTGGGCTATGCGAACGCACCGGGCATCACGCCTTCAGACGAGGCCGCTGCGGATCTGCTTGCAGATGTTCTCGCCCGTCAGCGTGATCTGCAGCGAGCCGCCACGCCACTCGAACCAGTCGAGTGCCACGTACTCGTCGATCAGCTTCGCATTGATCTGTTCCGCCTGCCGGTGCTGCAGCAGCTCCACCGTGCCGAGCAAGGCATTGCGCAGCGCCTGTCGTTTGAGAGCCGCGGGGGTCGCGGGGGGCGCCTTGAAGACGGCGGGCGCATCGGTCGAGGGTCGGCGAGGCGCGGAACGGGTCATGCTCATGAGGCCTTTCGGGAACGACTTTGAACGGCGAACACTCCGACAGTACCACCGCGATCCGACATACCTGTGACGATTTCAAGGAGATTTGCCCGCCGCGGGCTCGCCA
>NZ_JBFUFP010001695.1:0-713 GCF_056403375.1 Rhizobacter sp. P2_H2 | reverse complement strand
TTGGAGATATGTTTTGACGTCGAATTAAGTGGTGTAACTCCCGGGGATCAGGCAATAAGTGTCGTGACATTCAACGCCACATTCAAGTATAGCCAAGAGGATCGCGAAATATTTGCACAGAGGGTCCAGATTGATTTGGACGGAGGGCATCTTATTTCTCTTCAGTATTCTCGCGAGGGCCGGCGCTACCTTGTTGAAAAGATTGGTGATTGCGTAATTCCATCTACTCTCAAGAATGTCATTTCAAGAGAGTTTCGCTTCAGGCATTTCTACCCTGTTCCTGTGAGTTCTCGCCTAGGTGTCTTCGACAGGGATAGAAAGGGTGCTTATGGGGAATTCATCGAGGATTTCAATCGAAGTGCAGACAGTGAGATAATAAGGAAGCTGGTTAGAATTTGGTCCCGGTTGTCGGCCGTTATCGCTCGGACTGACTATTTAGGACCGCTGCGAACGGCTCCGGCGAGGACATATCTCTTTACGGGGGAACGTAGTAGGCGTATCGGAAGCGGTGGTGAAAATCTGACCTCTATTCTCGCTACGCGGGATCGTAGACGAGATCGCGAAAAAGATAGTGACGGCAAACCCCTTCAGTTACAGGATCGCATCAATGCATGGTTGCAGAAGGCGGAGATGGCGAAGAAGGCATCCTTGGCACCAATCTCCGATCGACACTTTGAAATTCGCATACAAAATTTCTTCACGAAGGAGGATCA
>NZ_JBFUFP010001694.1:0-715 GCF_056403375.1 Rhizobacter sp. P2_H2 | reverse complement strand
ACACGGAACTGTGCCGGTGCCGCCGCAACGGTCAGCGGGGCGGTTGGCGAGGCGGCTGCGCCGACCGGGATGGCGAAGTTCTCGCCGAGGGACGTCACGAACGCATGGTCGACGGACAAGCGCTTTCTTGAGACCACAGTGAACCCGCTGGGTCACGAGGAGAAGAGAACCTACGACGGTCGATTTGGCACGGCCACCAGCCTTCGCGATCCGAACGGGGCGACGCAGAGTGATCCGAGTCTTTCGACGACCCAGTGGACCTATGACGATCTGGGTCGCAAGACGCTGGAGATTCACGCCGACAAGACACGAATCAAGTGGGAGTACGTCTACTGCACGTACAACGATGACATTGCGTGGAAGCAGGATGTCTCTGTGCCGGCCGGTGCTGCTACCGGTTTGTGCAGCACCGTGCGAGCAAGTTTCCACTCGGGTTCCTTCTCCGTGGGGCCGAGCGTGGTGAAGCCGGTGTTCTACGTTCAGGCTACGCCGCTCAGATCTGACGGCACGGTCAACGGAGCCTACACGCGCACCTACTACGACGCATTAGGGCGAGAGATCCGATCCGAGACGGAAGGCTTCGACGGATCGAGCAGCAGCGAACCGGTGCAGGCAGACCTCATCTATGAGCTCGATGACGAAGTCATCGCGAAAGTCCTGCYCGGCGCGTCGTCCGTCAGCTACACGCGAGATGTGCTGGGCCGCGTGACTCGAC
>NZ_JBFUFP010001693.1:0-717 GCF_056403375.1 Rhizobacter sp. P2_H2 | reverse complement strand
GAACACGCTGGTGCTCGACGAGGCCGACCGCATGCTCGACATGGGCTTCTTCGACGACATCGTCGCGGTGGCCAAGCGCTGCCCGAAGCAGCGCCAGACGCTGCTGTTCTCGGCCACCTACCCGGACGGCATCGCCAAGCTGAGCCAGCAGTTCCTGCGCGAGCCGCGCGAGGTGAAGCTCGGCGAGCAGCACGCGGCCGCGAAGATMCGCCAGCGCTTCTACGAAGTGCGCGACGACGAGCGGCTGCATGCCGTCGGCCTGCTGCTGAACCACTTCCGCCCGGCCAGCACGATCGCGTTCTGCAACACCAAGCAGCAGTGCCGCGACCTGGTCGAGGTGCTGCAGGCGCAGGGCGTGCAGGCGCTCGCGCTGCACGGCGACCTGGAGCAGCGCGACCGCGACCAGGTGCTGGTGCAGTTCGCCAACCGCAGCTGCCYGGTGCTGGTGGCCACCGACGTGGCGGCACGCGGCCTCGACATCGCGCAGCTGGAGGCGGTGATCAATGTCGACATCACGCCCGACCCCGAGGTGCACACGCACCGCATCGGCCGCACCGGCCGCGGCGATGAAGAGGGCTGGGCCTTCAGCCTGGCGAGCATGGACGAGATGGGCCGCGTCGGCCAGATCGAGCAGGTGCAGGGGCGCGAGTCGCAATGGCACAAGCTCGCCGAGCTGACGCCGAGCGGCGGCGGGCCGCTGACCGCGGCGATGCGCAC
>NZ_JBFUFP010001692.1:0-718 GCF_056403375.1 Rhizobacter sp. P2_H2 | reverse complement strand
GTACCTGACCGTGACCTGGGTCGGCACCGAGCAGCGCCGCACCCTGGCACAGGACCTGCGCGGCGGCACCGCCACGCTGTCGAGCGCCGACCTGCCGACCGGCGGCAGCTTCGAGCTGGGGCTGTCGGACGGCCTGAACGCGGTGCGGGTCTCGCACACCCGCTGATCGCGACAACAAGGGCGCTCAGACGCCCTTGTTGCGCATCCAGTCCGCGGTCTGGAAGAAGGATTCGCGCAGCCGCGTGATCAGCGCCGGGTCGAGCTCGGTTTCCTGCATCGCCTGGTGCATGCAGGCGAGCCACTGGTCGCGCTCCAGGATGCCGATCGAGAACGGCAGGTGGCGCGCCCGCAGCATCGGGTGGCCGAAGCGCTCCACGTAGTGCTGCGGCCCGCCGAGCCAGCCGCACAGGAACCAGAACAGCTTGTCGCGCGCGGCGTCCAGGCTGGGCCCGTGCGCGGCGCGCAGCGCGGCATAGCCGGGCTCCAGGTCCATCAGGTCGTAGAAGCGGTCGACCAGCGAGYGCACGACGCCCTCGCCACCGACCCATTCGAACGGCGTGGYGGGCTTGGATTCGGGGAGTGCCTCGCTCACGGCGTCGCGAGCCTGGCAGCGATCGCCACGATGGCCTTGGCGGCCTCGCAGCCGGGCAGCGATTCGAGCAGCAGCTGGCGCTTCTGCACCGCCTCGCGCACCGAGGGGTCGATCGGCACCTCGCCC
>NZ_JBFUFP010001691.1:0-720 GCF_056403375.1 Rhizobacter sp. P2_H2 | reverse complement strand
GCCATCGGGTAGCCGCGCACCTTCTTCAGCTCGTTGCCCCAGGCGGCGGTCGTCTTCGCGTTGGCGCCGCCCAGGTTGYGCAGCAGCGCGCCCATCGAGCCCGTCACCTCTTTCGGCAGGTACTTGCCGAACGGATGCTCGCCGCCGGCCGAAACGGCGGCGGCGTGCCGCGCCTGGAAGGCCTGCGTGATCACCTGCACCTCCTTCACCGCGCCGACCTCGGGCGTGGTCCACAGGTCGAGCTGCACCCGGTTGCTGTTGCGCCGGCCCTGCGGATCCTCCAGCTCCAGCACCCAGGCGAGCTGGAAGCGTTCGCTGTTGAACGCGCCGATCGCCTTGCGTTCGCCGGTGGCCACCACCTTCAGGTCGTTCTTCTTCAGCACCAGCGGGCACGACGGCTCGGCGGGCTTCGCCGGCTGCTCGGGCTTCGGCTTGTCGGGCTGCTGCGGCTGCGCCGGCCGGGGGCAGCCGGTCAGCGGGCATTCGGTGTAGGTCTTCTTCGCGATGTTCTGCGTCCACACCAGCTTGCGGTCCAGCCGCGTGATGTCGGAGGAGCGCGTGTCGCCGGCAAAGCTGCGCAGCAGCCGGTTGTCGAAGCTCAGTACGCCGTCGTTGCGGCGCATGTCGGCGCGGGTCTCGGTGAGCTGCTGGCCGCGCATCACCGGCATGATGGCACCGTCGATCGCGTAGGTGCTGCCCAGCACGGCAGTGCGCGCGGCC
>NZ_JBFUFP010001690.1:0-722 GCF_056403375.1 Rhizobacter sp. P2_H2 | reverse complement strand
CCCCAGGCGGCTTCGGCCGCCGACGAACACGCGATGCGCATCGCGCTCGACCAGGCCCGCAACGCGTGGCTGGTCGGCGAGGTGCCGGTGGGCGCCGTCATCATGCGCGCCGGCCAGGTGATCGCCACCGGCTACAACCGCCCGATCACCGAGCACGACCCGACCGCGCATGCCGAGATCGTCGCGCTGCGCCATGCGGCCACGCTGCTCGCGAACTACCGGCTGCCCGAGTGCGAGCTCTACGTGACGCTCGAGCCCTGCGCGATGTGCGCGATGGCGCTGATGCACGCGCGCTTCAAGCGCGTCGTGTTCGGTGCCCGCGACCCGAAGACCGGCGCCGCCGGCTCGGTGATCGACCTGTTCGGAGAGTCGAAGCTGAACCACCACACGCAGATCGCCGGCGGCGTGCTCGCCGACGAATGCGGCGGCGTGCTGCGCGAGTTCTTCGCCGAACGCCGCGAGCTGTACCGCCAGCGCCGCGCCGGCGCGCCATCCCCATCCCCCGAGCCGGCTGACGAGCCGTCCGGCATCCCCACCGGAGAGGTACTCGAGATTGAGCCCGCAACCCCACCATCCTTCACACCTCCATTCGCACCATCATCACCATCACGATGATGAGCCGGCAGGCCGTTCGCTGACGATCCTGTCTCCGGCCGGCGTGGTCGCGAGCGCGGCACCGCTGCGCCGTGCGGTCAAGCGCCTGGCGGCGCTCGGCTTCGAGG
>NZ_JBFUFP010001689.1:0-724 GCF_056403375.1 Rhizobacter sp. P2_H2 | reverse complement strand
GATCCAGGACATGGTGAGCCCGAAGCCGATGGACCGGCTGGTGTGCGGCGACGTCGGCTTCGGCAAGACCGAGGTGGCGCTGCGCGCGGCCTTCGTCGCCGTCACCGGCGGCAAGCAGGTGGCGATCCTCGCGCCGACCACGCTGCTGGCCGAGCAGCATTTCCAGAACATCTCCGACCGCTTCGGCAAGTGGCCGGTGAAGGTGGCCGAGCTGTCGCGCTTCCGCTCGCCGAAGGAAGTGAAGGCGGCGCTCGAAGGCATCGAGGACGGCACGGTCGACATCGTGATCGGCACCCACAAGCTGATCAGCCAGAGCGTCAAGTTCAAGCGCCTCGGGCTCCTGGTGATCGACGAGGAACACCGCTTCGGCGTGCGCCACAAGGAGGCGATCAAGGCGATGCGCGCCGAGGTCGACGTGCTGACGCTGACCGCGACGCCGATCCCGCGGACCCTGGGCATGGCCCTGGAAGGCCTGCGCGACCTGAGCGTGATCGCGACCGCCCCGCAGCGGCGCCTGGCGATCAAGACCTTCGTGCGCAACGAGAGCACCGGCACCATCCGCGAGGCGATCCTGCGCGAGCTGAAGCGCGGCGGGCAGGTGTACTTCCTGCACAACGAGGTCGAGACGATCGAGAACCGGCGCGAGAAGCTGCAGGAGCTGCTGCCCGAGGCGCGCATCGCGGTCGCGCACGGCCAGATGGCCGAGCGGCAGCTGGAGCACGTG
>NZ_JBFUFP010001688.1:0-725 GCF_056403375.1 Rhizobacter sp. P2_H2 | reverse complement strand
ACGCGCAGGAGTTCTGCCTCTACTACCAGCCCAAGGTCGACCTGCGCAACGGCACGGTGATGGGCGTCGAGGCGCTGCTGCGCTGGAAGCACCCGCAGCACGGCGTGATCGCACCGGCGCATTTCCTGCCGCTGATCGAGCACACCGGGCTCAGCGCCAGCGTCGGCGACTGGGTGCTGCAGCAGGGCATCGAGCAGCTCGCGCAGTGGCAGCGCCAGGGGCTCGACCTCACGCTCAGCATCAACGTCTCGGCGCGCCACCTGCAGGAGCCGCTGTTCGCGCAGCGCCTGGCCGGACTGCTCTCACGCTACAACTCGCCGGTGGCGCAGCGCCTGGTGATCGAGGTGCTGGAGACCGCAGCACTCGCCGACGTCGACTACACCGTGCAGCTGATGCAGGAATGCCGCAAGCTCGGCGTGCGCTTCGCGCTCGACGATTTCGGCACCGGCTACTCCACCCTCACCTACCTGAAGCGGCTGCCGCTCGACCTGCTGAAGATCGACCGCTCGTTCGTGCAGAACATGCTGCTCGATCCGCAGGACCACGCGATCGTCGCCGGGGTGATCAGTCTGTCGCGCACCTTCGGGTGCACGGTGGTGGCCGAGGGCGTCGAATCGCGGGCCCAGGCGCAGCGCCTGATCGCGATCGGCTGCGACATGGCCCAGGGCAACGGCATCGCGGCGGCCATGCCGTCGAGCGAGGTGGTCGCCTGGGTGCGGCAGTAC
>NZ_JBFUFP010001687.1:0-731 GCF_056403375.1 Rhizobacter sp. P2_H2 | reverse complement strand
GCGCAGGACCGTGGGACGAGCTCGAGCTCGCCTGGACCGGGCTGCACCCGCTGGAGCGTGTCGACAGCGGCACGCGCGCGCTGATCACCGATTCGCAGCCGCTGCTGCCGGAGCTGGCGCGGCTGCTGGTCGAGACGCCGATGCGCTGCTTCCGCGGCCGCTCGCTGCGCGAGCTGCTGCACCCGCAGCGCGTCAGCCCGGCAGCGCTCGACGAACTGCAGTCGACGCTCGGCCCGGCGCTGTTCACGTCGGCCCACTGGCTGTGGACCGAGCCGCTGCGCACGCTCGGGCTGACCGGGCTGCAGCTCGCCCGCTGCGGCGGCCAGCCACAGGAGGCGAAACGCATCCTCGAACAACAGCAGCAATCGATGCTGCGGATGGGCGGCGCGTTGCAGCCCGCCTGATCCCGACCACTTCCACCCACCACCACCACGCACCTACAGGAGCATTTCCATGGCCAAGGCCCCGCCCTCTCCCGCCCGCGGCACGCGCCGCACCGCCCCCGTCGCCGACACCGCCCCCGAGGCGCAGGCTGACACGCCCACCGAGCAGACGACACAACAGACGCAGCAGTGGGGCGGGCACAACCCGTCCACCGACCAACTCACCCAGCTGCTGCTGACCGTGCTGACCCGCGCCAACCAGCAGATCCCGACCCCCACCGGGCTGATCGGTCCGGCGCTCGACGTGGCGCTGCGCTTCCAGACGCTATCGGCCCAGCTGTCCACGCT
>NZ_JBFUFP010001686.1:0-732 GCF_056403375.1 Rhizobacter sp. P2_H2 | reverse complement strand
CTGTTGATCGTGGTCACCGTGTGGCGCACCTCGGGCATCTCGCGCAGCATCGCGTCGACCTGCTTCGCGCGCATCTCGGTGACCTCGATCGACGAGCCGACCGGCGTGTAGAAGTTGACCTGCGTCTCGGAGAAGTCGGCCTTCGGCACGAACTCGGCGCCGAGCACCGGGATCAGGAAGAAGCTGCCGACGAAGGTGGCGAGCGCGATGCCGAGCGTCGCGAGCTTGTGCGCGAGCGCCCAGCCGAGGATCTCCTGGTAGGCGTGCGACAGCCACTGCGTGAAGCGGTCGAACACGCCGGTGACGCGGCCGATGGTCTTGTCGTAGAGCGTCACCGGCGGCCCGTGGTGCACGCCGTGGGCCTGCGGATCGTGCCAGATGCTCGACAGCATCGGATCGAGCGTGAAGCTGACGAACATCGAGATCAGCACCGCCGCGACGATGGTCAGCCCGAACTCGTGGAAGAACTTGCCGACGATGCCGCCCATGAAGCCGATCGGCAGGAACACCGCGACGATCGACAGCGTGGTGGCCAGCACCGCGAGGCCGATCTCGTTGGTGCCGTCCAGCGCGGCCTGGTGCGCGCTCTTGCCCATCTGCACATGGYGCACGATGTTCTCGCGCACSACGATCGCRTCGTCGATCARSAGCCCGAYGCACAGGCTCAGCGCCATCATCGTGATGGTGTTGATCGTGAAGCCGAACACGTACATGAACAGGAAGGTGCCGATC
>NZ_JBFUFP010001685.1:0-733 GCF_056403375.1 Rhizobacter sp. P2_H2 | reverse complement strand
GAACAGCCGCACGCCGAAGCCGGGCCAGCCCGGGCGTTGCACGGCGACGAGTTCGTCGCCTTCGGCGCGGAACACCGCGCCCATCAGGCCGCCGACCACGCCGGTGTCGGCGTTCTGCGGACGCCGCCGGAACAGCAGCCTGCCRTCGTCGACCGACCACACCCGCAGCTCGCTCGCATCGGCCGTGATGGCGGCCAGCCGCCGGCCGTCGGGGCTGAAGCCGAGGCGGCCGACATCGCCGCTGCCTTCGAGCACGCGTGGCGGCGCCGCCGTGCCGCTCGCCGCCGATGCCGGCCACAGCACCACGCCCGCGTCGGTGGCCGCCACCACCTGCCGGCCGTCGGTGCCGTAGGCCACGCTGTGCACGGCGCCCGGCGGGGCCGGCCAGGCCAGGCGGCGCTGCGGCCGCAAGGCCGGCAGGCCGAGCTCCCACTCGTCGACGCCCTCCGCACCGGCCACCAGCAGGTGCTGCCCGTCCGGCGCCAGCACGAGCGCATCGACCGGCCCGACCAGGTCGCGGGTCAGCCGCTGCGTCGCCCAGCGGTACTGCGTCGCCTCGATCACGGCGGGTGCCACGGCGTTCTGCCGCTGCGGGTCGCGCTCGAAGACATCGTTGGCGAGCGCCAGGCTCTGCTCCGCATTGACCGCCGCGACGCTGCCGGCGCGCGAGGCCAGCATCGACAGCCAGGTGTCGTCGCGCTGCTGCTGCGCCGTGGCCATCGCCGCCCGTGCC
>NZ_JBFUFP010001684.1:0-740 GCF_056403375.1 Rhizobacter sp. P2_H2 | reverse complement strand
GATCCAGCCGGACACCCAGGTGAGCGGCCGCAGGAACGCGTTGCAGCAGGAGGAGACGCAGACGGTGGATCCGCGCTTCGGCACGGTGCTGAGCAGGACGGATGCGAACGGGCTGACCACGCGCTGGGAATACGACGACCTGGGGCGCACGACGCGCGAGATCCACCCCGACGGTACACGGGTGATCACGGCGTACTGCTACATCGCCGGCCGGATCGACACGGCCACCAACAGCCCGACGTGCCCGAGCCCTGCGGCTTCCGAGATCCCGGCTGACGCGGCGCAGTTCACGCACGTGGAGCCGAGAGACGCCAGTGGCACGGAGGGTGTCAAGAACGGTCCGTTCACCCGCCAGTACCTGGACCGCGCAGGTCGGCTGCTGCGCCATGTCACCGAAGCCTTAGATGGATCGACGCAACCCGGCGGTGTCAATCGCCTGATCGCTACCGACACCACGTTTGGCGACCTCGGCCAGGTGCTGGTGCAGACGCAGCCGTACTTCCTGGACAGCGGCTCGTCGACGAGCGCAGGCAGTGCAGACGTGGGGCTCAYGCGCACCGAATACGACGCACTGGGCCGCCCGGTCCGGGTCTACACCGCCGACCCCCAGGGCAGCCAGCCGAGCGTGAGTTTCGGTGCCCGCGGCAACCGCAGGGCTCGGGTGTCGAGCATTGCGTACGGCGCGCTGGCCACCACCACGACCGACGACCAGGGCCACACGCGGCGCGAGGAGCGCAACG
>NZ_JBFUFP010001683.1:0-742 GCF_056403375.1 Rhizobacter sp. P2_H2 | reverse complement strand
CTTCTCCAGGTAGTGCCCGATGGCGACGCCGGCCTTGAAGGTGRCCGCGTCGCCGACACGCATGGCCGTCTCGGTGCTGCCTTCGACCACCGTGATCTCGCCGGCGAGGACGTAGACCATTTCGTCCTCGGCGCTGTGCCAGTGCTTGATGGACGACCTGCAACCCGGTTGCAGGACTTCGATGAAGGCACCGAACTGCGTGAGTGCGCCGGCTTCGCTGATCCACAGCGTCTGGTTCGGCTCTGAAGAGCCTTCGACCGGGTTGACCTCGCTCACGAACTGCGCCGGGCTGAAAACGGGCATGCCGATGACTCCTTCAGATGAGGTGGACTCCGGATTCTGAGCCACCTTCCTTCGTCAACGCTCGAACGCTCCGAGATCCGGTGCACTTCCGGTGAACGGAAGCCCGACGTCGACGCCCTTGTCGATGAGGCCGCTGGTCGGCGCCAGGCGCAGCTGCGGCAGCACGGGCAGGCTGCCGTCGGCCTGCCGGGGCGCATCCCATCCGGCGGTCGACACGCTCTGGAACTCGGCATCGGACAGCGTCACGGCCAGGTTCCATGAGTTGAACTGGGCGTCGGTGCCGTCGACATGGGACAGCAGCATGCCCGTGAAGGCGATGTTGTTCCTGAGCGTGCCAAGCCCCACCGCCGCCCCGTCCGCACGGATACCGAGCATGTCGTAGTCGGGGTGGTTGCCGTAGCTGGTGTTGTTGAAATAGTCGTTCGCCAGCGGATGGTGG
>NZ_JBFUFP010001682.1:0-745 GCF_056403375.1 Rhizobacter sp. P2_H2 | reverse complement strand
CAGTTGAGCTACGGGCAGCGAGGGAACAGGCTGAGGGCCTGCAGATGGGAGAGAGTTGATGGTCGGGGTGAGATGATTCGAACATCCGACCCACTGGTCCCAAACCAGTTGCGCTACCAGGCTGCGCTACACCCCGAACCGGCGCATTGTAACCAGCGCTCGCAGCGATTCGGGCCGCTCGCGCACCGGAACAGATCGACTTCGCATCGAATTCCGTCCGGCCTCCGCTGCATCCGTCACACCGTCAGCGCCCCCAGCGCCTTCTCCAGCCGCTTCACGCTCACCGGCTGCGGCGTGCGCAGCTCCTGCGCAAACAGGCTGACCCGCAGCTCCTCCAGCAGCCAGCGRAACTCCTCCAGCCGCCCGTCGTGCACGCCCTTGCGATCGGCCAGCAGCCGCAGCCAGCGCTGCTCCAGCGGACGCAGTTCGGCCAGCCGCTGGGCATCCCGCGCCGGGTCGGCGCGCAGCTTGTCCAGCCGCATCACCACGCCCTTCAGGTAGCGCGGCAGGTGCGCCAGCTGGGCCCACGGCGTCGCCCCCACGAAACGCTTCGGCACCAGGCGTGCCAGCTGCGCCTGCACGTCGTCGGCCACGTCCTTCGGCGCCCGCGCATCCTTCAGCTTGCGCTGCGCCGCGGCGAATTCGGTCAGCACCACGATCACGCTGCGGGCGATCTCGTTGGCGATCAGCGTCAGGCGCCCTCGCCCTTCGTCGATGCGCCGCCGGAAGGCCTGCGCATCGGCCG
>NZ_JBFUFP010001681.1:0-745 GCF_056403375.1 Rhizobacter sp. P2_H2 | reverse complement strand
GGTGACGGCTGCCGCACCGCCGCCGGTCTCGACGCCGAAGCCGGCCGCACCGGC
This sequence comes from Rhizobacter sp. P2_H2, assembly GCF_056403375.1. Lineage (NCBI taxonomy): Bacteria > Pseudomonadati > Pseudomonadota > Betaproteobacteria > Burkholderiales > Sphaerotilaceae > Rhizobacter > Rhizobacter sp. P2_H2. Next base: position 691 of record NZ_JBFUFP010001681.1, on the reverse strand, counting down.
ACCGGCTGCACCCGCGGTGCAGGTCGGCGCCGGCGACCCCGCCGGGACAGCGCCCACCGCGGCCACCAAGACCCCTGCCACCGCGTCGACGCAGGGTGGTTCCGGCGATCCGATCAGCACCGGCGCGACGAGCGGCCGCGCGCGCCAGGGCGACGGCAGCGAGGGCATGCGCGATCCCCGGTCAACGCGGACCGCGGAGTCGCGTACCCGCAAGAAGGACATCGAGGACGCCTTCCAGAAGGCCGAGGCCGCGCGCAAGAGCTTCAGTCGCGACGAGCTGAGGGCGAAGCGCCAGCAGCGCGCGACCGACGCGATGCAGAGACGGCTCGCCCGCGATGCCGACGCTGTCGCCCGCAGCAGCGTCCAGGCGCAGCGCCTGGCTCGCCTGGCGAGCGAAGCGCAGACCCGGCACGAGGCCGCCGGCCGCCCGGACGGCGCGCTGAAGGCCGAGAGCGACCAGGCCCTGGCCGATGCGCAGCACGCGCTGGAGCAGCTCGCCGTCCAGCGCCAGGCGCTGGCGGAGAAGGCCGGCGCGTTCCAGCAGGCCGAAATACTGGCCGGCCAGCACGCGCTGAAGCGCAACAAGGCGCAGCGGGACATGCTGGACGCGCATGTGAAGCTGGCCGATCTGGCGGACCAGCGCGCCCGCGGCGATGTCGACGCGGTGCGCGCGCGGGCGAAGACGGCGCGC
>NZ_JBFUFP010001680.1:0-745 GCF_056403375.1 Rhizobacter sp. P2_H2 | reverse complement strand
ACTCTAATCTGACCCACCATGGACACTCAGGTGCAACCGCGCCGCCCACCCGCGGCGCGGTTCGTCGACTGGTTTCGCCGGCGCGGCTTCGCGACGCAGGTGCTGGTGATCCACGCCGCGACGCTCGCGGTCGTGCTCGTCGCGCTGGGCGTCGTGTCGTTCGGCTACGTCGAATCGGCGATGCACCAGGTGGCCGGCGGCATCAGCCTGAGCCGCCTGCGCGGGCTGGCGCTCGACCTCGGCGGCCTGCCGCGCAGCGAGTTCGAGGCGGCGGCCCAGCGGCAAAGCCTGCAGAACCACCTCGAAGCGCCGACCTACGTCAATGCCGTCGTGCTGTCGATGCAGGGCGAGACCCGCGTCGTGCGCAGCGACGGCGACCTGCCGGCCCTGCCGCTCGACACCGTGCCCGCTGCGACGCTGCATCCCGGCTGGCAGATGGTCGACGGCACGCACATGCGCAGCTGGGTGCCGCTGCCGCGCGGCGACGGCCTGCTGGTCGCGACCGTCAGCCTGCGTCCGGCCGACACCACGGTGCGCTACGTGGTGGGCGTGCTGGTCGTGCTGTTCGTCGCGATCTCGCTGACCGGCGGCATCGTGTTCGGGCTGCTGATGCGCCGCCATGCGCGCGGGCTGGAGCGCCTGGTCGGCTGGGCGCGCGAGCGCGCGACCCACCTGGAGGCACCGGCGCAGGCGCCGCCCGAGCGGGCGGTCGGCTCGCGCGAGCTGCGCGCGCTGGCGCATGCGC
>NZ_JBFUFP010001679.1:0-746 GCF_056403375.1 Rhizobacter sp. P2_H2 | reverse complement strand
GTGCAGGGGGATGTCGAAGCGCGCATCGTAGTACGGCCCGACGAAGTACAGCCCGTCGGGGGCAAAGGTCGGCGCCGCCACGCTGCGGCTGCGCGAGGCCAGCACCTCGCCCATCCAGCCCGGCGCGCGCTGCCCGGCGCCGATCGCCACCAGGCAGCCCATGATGTTGCGCACCATGTGGTGCAGGAAGGCATTGCCGTCGAAATCGAAGCGCCAGTACGCGCCGAAGCGCCGGATGCGGATCTCGCGCAGCGTCTTCACCGGCGTCGGCGATTGGCATTCGGCGGCGCGGAACGCGCTGAAGTCGTGTTCGCCGATCAGCACGGCGGCCGCCTCGCGCATCGCATCGCCATCGAGCGGGCGGAACACCCACCCGGCCGCGCCGGACTCGATCGCCGCCCGCACGCGCGACTCGAGCAGCAGGTAGGCGTAGCGGCGGCCCTGTGCGCTGTTGCGGGCATGGAAGTCGTCGGGCACGGGCCGGCACCACTGCACCGCGATGTCGAGCGGCAGGAAGCGGTTGGTGCCGCGCATCCACGATTCGGTTTCGCGCGCCACCGGTGCGTGCAGGTGCACGACCTGGTTCAGCGCATGCACGCCGGCATCGGTGCGGCCGGCACACATCGTGCGAACGGGCGTGGCCGCGAATTGCGACAACGCCCGTTCGAGATGGTCCTGGATCGTCTGCCCGCCCGGCTGGCTCTGCCAGCCGCGGTAGGCCTGGCCCTGGTAGCTGATACCGAGGG
>NZ_JBFUFP010001678.1:0-749 GCF_056403375.1 Rhizobacter sp. P2_H2 | reverse complement strand
ATCTTCGGGTTGCCGGCGACCACCTCGCGCTGGTACATGAAGTCGGCCTCGCCGGTGAAGTTGCCGATCAGCCCGCCCGCCTCGGTGATCATCAGCGAGCCGGCGGCGATGTCCCACGGGTTCAGGCCGGTCTCGAAGAAGCCGTCGTAGAAGCCGGCGGCCACGTAGCACAGGTCGAGTGCCGCAGCGCCCGGGCGGCGCAGGCCGGCGCAGTTCTGCATCACCTCCTCGAACATCTTCACGTAGCGCTTGAAGTTGTCGCCCTTGCGGAACGGGAAGCCGGTGCCGATCAGCGAATCCTGCATGCGCGTGCGCTTGGACACGCGCAGCCGCTTGTCGTTCAGGAACGCGCCGCGGCCCTTCGAGGCGTAGAACAGGTCGTTGCGCGTCGGGTCGTACACCACGGCCTGCTGGATCTGGTCGCGGTACGCGAGCGCGATCGACACCGCGTAGACCGGGAAGCCGTGGATGAAGTTGGTGGTGCCGTCCAGCGGATCGATGATCCAGACGTATTCGCTGTTCTTCGCGCCGTGCGCGCGGCCGGACTCTTCGGCCAGGATGCCGTGGCCGGGGTAGGCGGTCAACAGCGTCTCGATGATGGCCTGCTCGGCCAGCTGGTCCACCTCGGTCACGAAGTCGTTGGGCGACTTGGTGTTCACCTTCAGCAGGTCGAGGTCGAGCGACGCCCGGTTGATGATCGCGCCGGCGGCGCGTGCGGCCTTGATGGCCACGTTGAGCATGGGATGCAG
>NZ_JBFUFP010001677.1:0-749 GCF_056403375.1 Rhizobacter sp. P2_H2 | reverse complement strand
GAACTCCTTCCTCGGCGTGGACCTGCTCGACGATGGACGCGAGCATTTGCACTGACGCTTCTTCGAGCAGTGCGTTCATCTGGGGCTCGAGGCGAGCCGGGATGTCGCCGTTCAGCAGGATGGCTTTCAGCTGTGTTCCACGCATGACGCGCCGGTAGCTGACGCTTGCTGAACGCGCAGCGATGTTGACGGGTGAGATCGATCGGACGCCGGTACCGCCGCGCTTCGGATGAGCGGGCGAGACCGTCAGCGACAGGCCCAAGGTGTTCAGCAGGCGCGCCGTCCGATGAAGACTCAGGTCCTTGAACGAGCCGTTCTCGATCTGGTTGATCGTCGCGCGTGACAGRCCGGCAAGCTTGGCCAGCCTCTGCATCGGATGATCGTCCGATGGTCCTCAGCTCTCGTTGAGAGGACAGTCCGTGCTCTGCCAATTCACCACCGGGAACACACCATGAACATCGTCAAGCTGGCCGCCCTCGGCCTCACCGCTTCCATCGTCGCTGCCTCGGCTGGCGCGGCCACCCCGGCCGCACCGGACAGCGCCAAGCCCAGCGTCGTGATCGTCCACGGCGCGTTCGCCGACGGCTCCGACTGGGCCAAGGTCGTGCCGCTGCTGCAGGCCAAGGGCCTGAACGTCGTCGCGGTGCAGAACCCGCTGAGCTCGCTGGCCGACGACGTCGCCGCCGCGAAGCGTGCGATCGATGCGCAGCCGGGCAAGGTCGTGCTGGTCGGCCATTCGTGGGGCGGCA
>NZ_JBFUFP010001676.1:0-749 GCF_056403375.1 Rhizobacter sp. P2_H2 | reverse complement strand
GTCTGGAGCGCCGTGGGCGACCCCGCCTCGTCATCGCCGCTCCCACCGCACGACGCCAGCGCGAGCGACATCAAGGTAGCCGCGGCAAGCCGATTGAGTACACCGTAGTTCATGTCAAGTACCTGATTTCTGGGGCCAGTCATATCAGCGCACCGCGGTGCGATCGCTCACAACCTTCGGCGTGATGAAGATCAACAGTTCGGTCTTCTTCGACGACTTCGTCTTGGTCTTGAAGAGGTTGCCGAGGAAGGGAATGTCGCCGAGGTAAGGCACCTTGGTCACGCTTTCCTGGTCGTCCTGCGTGAAGATGCCACCGATCACGACCGTGCCGCCATTCTCCACCAGGACCTGCGTGCGCACATGCTTGGTGTCGATGGCCAGGCCCTGCGATGTCACCTGCCCCACGGTGTCCTTGGTCACGTCGAGGTCGAGGATGACGTTGCCTTCCGGCGTGATCTGCGGCGTGACTTCAAGCTTCAGGTTCGCCTTGCGGAACTGGATGGCCGTCGCGCCGCTGGACGTGGCCGTCTGGTACGGCAGTTCCGTGCCCTGCTCGATCAGCGCCTTCACCTGGTCGGCCGTGATGACGCGCGGGCTCGACAGGATCTTGCCCTTGTTCTCGGCTTCCAGCGCGGACAGCTCCAGGTTCAGGAACCGATTGGCACCGACCCCGAACAGCGACAGCGCGAACGTCGCCGCGTTGTAGTCGTTCTGGCCGATGGCCGGCAGGCTGACGAAATTGGTATTGC
>NZ_JBFUFP010001675.1:0-750 GCF_056403375.1 Rhizobacter sp. P2_H2 | reverse complement strand
GCGTCAGGCCGTGGCGCGCCGCGGCCGCCTCGCTCGCCAGCAGCAGCGCGCAGGCGCCGTCGTTGACGCCCGAGGCATTGCCGGCCGTCACCGTGCCGTCGGGCCGCACCACGCCCTTCAGCTTCGCGAGTGCGTCGAGCGAGGTCTCGCGCGGGTGCTCGTCCTGCTTCACGACGAGCGCCTCGTCCTTCTTCTGCGCGATCGTCACCGGCGTGATCTCGGCGTCGAAGAAGCCGGCCTGCTGCGCCGCGACCGCCTTCAGCTGCGACGCCAGCGCCATCCGGTCCTGCGCGTCGCGCCCGATGCCGAAATCGGCGGCCACGTTCTCCGCCGTCTCGGGCATCGAATCGACGCCGTGCATCTCCTTCATCAGCTTGTTGACGAAGCGCCAGCCGATCGTCGTGTCGTGGATCGCGGTGCTGCGGCTGAACGCGCTCTCGGCCTTCGGCATCACGAACGGCGCGCGGCTCATGCTCTCGACGCCGCCGGCGATCATCAGGCCGGCCTCGCCGCTGCGGATCGCGCGCGCCGCGCTGCCCACCGCGTCCATCCCCGAGCCGCACAGCCGGTTGATCGTCATGCCCGGCACGCCGATCGGCAGGCCGGCCAGCAGCGCCGACATGCGCGCCACGTTGCGGTTGTCCTCGCCGGCCTGGTTCGCGCAGCCGAACAGCACATCGTCGACAGCCTCCCAGTCGACACGCGTGTTGCGAGCGATCAGCGCCTTCAGCGGGATCGCGCCGAGGTCGT
>NZ_JBFUFP010001674.1:0-754 GCF_056403375.1 Rhizobacter sp. P2_H2 | reverse complement strand
GTGCTGCGCCGCCACAGCGGCCGGGCGCAGCCGCTGCTCAGCCACGGCGGCGTCACGCTCGACCCGGCCACGCGCCAGGTGGCGCGCGACGGCGTGCCGGTGCTGCTGTCGGCGCGCGAGTTCGCGGTGCTCGAGGCGCTGATGGCCCGGCCCGGCGCGCTGCTGTCGCGCGCCCAGCTCGAGGACCGGCTCTACGGCTGGGGCGAAGAGATCGAGAGCAACGCCGTCTCGGTCTACATCCACCAGCTGCGCCGCAAGCTGGGCGCCGACTTCATCCAGAACATGCGCGGCGTCGGCTACTACGTCGGCACGCCCGGCACACCCCCGGCGGGCGGCGCTTGAAGTCGATCCGCCTGCGCCTGCTGCTGGCGCTGCTCGCGATGCTGATGGTGGCCGCCGCGGTGATGGGCGCGATCACCTACCGCAGCGTGCTCAGCGAGACCGAGGCGCTGTTCGACTACCAGCTGCGCCAGATGGCGCTGTCGCTGCGCGACCAGGGCGAGATCGCGACCGAGCAGATGAACGCGCTGGCCGACGAGCAGTTCGATTTCGTCGTGCAGATCTGGAGCGTCGACGGCCGCCGCATCTACGCGACGCGCGACCACCCCGACCTGCCGACCCGCGTGCTGCTCGGGCTCGCCACCGTGCAGGCCGGCGCCGACGGTGCGGGCCCGGCCTGGCGCACCTTCAGCGTGGCCACCGGCTCCCGCGTGATCCAGGTGGCGCAACCGGCGCAGATCCGCAAGCGGCTGGC
>NZ_JBFUFP010001673.1:0-755 GCF_056403375.1 Rhizobacter sp. P2_H2 | reverse complement strand
CCCCCATGCCGATGCCGATCACCTCCTTGCGGGTCGCGCCGCAGTGCTGCAGCAACTCGCGCAGCAGCTCGCGGATGCGCGACAGCAGCACCGCCGGGCTGGCGCGCACGTCGGCCGGCTCGGCATGGTGGGCCAGCACGCCCATGTCGGGCGACAGGATCGCCACGTCGAGGCTGGTCGCGCCGAGGTCGATGCAGGCGAGCACGCCGACCGCGCGGCTCATGCGCAGCGCCTCGGGCCGGCGCCCGCCGGACGAGGCCTGCAGGCCGATCTCTTCCAGCAGGCCGCGCTCGACCAGCCCGGCGACGGCGGCGTTGGCCTTGCTTTTCGAGAACGTGGATGCGGCGGCCAGCGCGCTGCGCGAGCTGCTGGCCGACCAGAACACGGTCTCCAGCACGGCCAGTTCACCCGGCGACAGATCGTCCCAGCGGATCACCTTGCTTGTCTCCTTGCAGCCGTGGTCGGCCCATCTGTGGTCGTCTTCGGGCCGGAACGTCCGGGCCGAGCGCCTTGGGACGGATGCTAAGAACGTCACTTCGGCGCGGCAAGCGCGATCTTTGACCAAATTCAGGTCAAATGCATGGCGACCCCGGGGACGCCTCCCGTCCGGCATGCCGGCCTGTACCATCCGCCGACCCACCTCGCGCTCACCCGCTGCACCATGCGCCAGCTCGAAAAACTGTCGATCGAGAACTACAAGTCCATTCGCCAGCAGACGCTCGAGCTGGGGAAACTCAATGTCTTCATCGGAGGGA
>NZ_JBFUFP010001672.1:0-756 GCF_056403375.1 Rhizobacter sp. P2_H2 | reverse complement strand
ACCTGATGGCGATCGGCGCGGTCTGCGCGGCGGCCTCGCACGGGCTGCGCATTCCGCAGGACCTGTCGGTGATCGGTTTCGACGACATCGCGCTGTCGGCCTACAGCAACCCGCCGCTGACGACAGTCGCGCAGCCCAAGCACCGCACCGGCGAGCTGGCGGCGCAGCTGCTGATGCAGCGCATCGCCGACCGCGGGCGCGCGTTGCAGCGCGAGATCCTGCAGCCGTCGCTGACGGTGCGCCACTCGACGGGGCCGGTGCCCACATGACTCGGAACATCGTCGTGCTCGGCAGCGTGAATGCCGACCTGGTGCTGCGCTGCGAGCGCCTGCCGGCGCCCGGCGAGACGGTGCACGGGCGCGAGTTCAAGGTGCTGCCGGGCGGCAAGGGCGCGAACCAGGCGGTGGCCGCGGCGCGGCTGGGCGCGGCGGTCAGCTTCATCGGCTGTGTCGGTGCCGACGACCATGGGCGCGAGGCGCGCCGCCGGCTCGCGGCCGAGGGCGTCGAGCTCACGCACCTGGCCGACGTGGCGCAGCCCACCGGCGTCGCGATGATCCTGGTCGACGACCGCGGGCAGAACAGCATCGCGCTGTCGGCCGGCGCAAACGCGGCGCTCGGTGTCGCGCAGGTCGAGGCGGCCGCGGCGCAGATCGCGTCGGCGGCGCTGCTGGTGTGCCAGCTCGAATCGCCGCTCGCGGCGGTGGCGCGGGCGATCGCCATCGCGCAGGCGGCCGGCGTGCCGGTGCTGCTGAACCC
>NZ_JBFUFP010001671.1:0-756 GCF_056403375.1 Rhizobacter sp. P2_H2 | reverse complement strand
GAGCATGGCAACGCGCTGCTGTCGCGCTGGCCGATGGGCGACGAGATCGGGCACCACGACGTGTCGGACCACCGCTACGAGCAGCGCGGGCTGCTGCACGTGCGTGCACCACCACCGCGTTCCAGTGCACCCGCACGTGCAGCAGCCCGCGCTGCTCGTAGCGGTGGTCCGACACGTCGTGGTGCCCGATCTCGTCGCCCATCGGCCAGCGCGACAGCAGCGCGTTGCCATGCTCGCCGCCGGGCGTGACCGCGTTGGTGCGGTAGGCCGCGTGGTAGCCGTCGGGCGCCAGGTACTCCGCCTGCGGCATGCGCGGCCAGCCGATGTGGGTGTCGGGGAAGCGCCTTGCCTCGCCATGGTGGAAGTTGCGCACCTCCTGCAGGAACACCATGTCGGCATCGAGCGCCTCGATGCCCAGGCCCAGGTTGTGGATCTCCAGCCGCTTGCGCGGGCCGACGCCGCGCACGCCCTTGTGGATGTTGTAGGTGGCCACGCGCAGCACGTGCGGGGGGTGGAGGGTCGATGGTGACGCGTTCATCGCGGGGAGCTTCCGAGGTCGAGGATGGCAGCAGCGTTGGTGCGGGAGAAGCAGCGCGCGGCGGCGTCGCGCCACGGCAGCCATTCGAAGCGCAGGTGTTCGTGCGGGCTCAGGCAGACCGGCGTGCCGCGATCGACCTCGAGCGTGAAGACATGTTCGGTGTTGTGGGTGACGCCCGGCGCGTAGCGGTGCGCCCAGGCCGGCAGGATCTCGTAGAC
>NZ_JBFUFP010001670.1:0-756 GCF_056403375.1 Rhizobacter sp. P2_H2 | reverse complement strand
CGTTGCCGCGCCGACTCGTGGGACAGTTGCTGAGGGCGTCGCGATCACAGCAAAGGGTTCTGAGAATGCGTTGACCCCTTCGATTAAAAGTTCAATGAGATCATCAAATGYGCGAACCAACCATTCTCATTTCATTTGCGATGCTGCAGCGTCGACTGCTTGAATGCCTGCAAATGCAACATCCCGACTACTTTGTCGGGAAGTGGCTTCTTGGGGCGCGCTCCAGGGCTGCGGTGAATATGGATGGAGAGATCTGGAATGTCTTGAAGCATGGGGCCGGAATCATGTTCAAGCGCCACGAGCCGAAACCAGAGCTAGTGGTGGATGTTCACGCAGAAGTCAACGCTGCCGACCGAATTGATGCGTGGCGACTGCAGCAATTCCTCGAGTCAACAGGAAAGCCTGTGGAGTTCGATGAAGCTGAGGCGATGCTCCGGCAGGCGCGAGCCGCGGGTGAACTCGTCCAACGCGTTGATGGAGGCTACGCGCTTCGCAACTGACAAGGCTGAGGAGCCAAGGGAGCCTCTGCAAAACCGGCCCGAGCCTTGGACAGGACCGACGCGGGGCAGATGGCCGAGATGCTCAGCATCCACGTGCGTCCACCCGAGCGTGAGCTTCGGTGCCCGCGGCAGCCGCAGGGCGAGGTTGTCGAGCACGGCGTATGGCGCGCTGGTGCTCACCACCACCGACGACCAGGGCCGCACGCGCCGCGAGGAGAGCAGCGTCGAAGGGCGCACGATCCGCATCACCGACCCG
>NZ_JBFUFP010001669.1:0-756 GCF_056403375.1 Rhizobacter sp. P2_H2 | reverse complement strand
CCTAGTTCCACACCCTACATTTTTCATACGGGGCTATCACCCGCTATGGCCGGACTTTCCATTCCGTTCTGATATGCAAGATGCTAAAACGTGCAGGCTCTTCCGATTTCGCTCGCCACTACTTTCGGAATCTCGGTTGATGTCTTTTCCTCGAGCTACTGAGATGTTTCAGTTCACCCGGTTCGCCTCGCATACCTATGTATTCAGTATGCGATGACCTTACGGTCGGGTTTCCCCATTCGGAAATCTCCGGATCAAAGCTAATTTGCCAGCTCCCCGAAGCTTATCGCAGGCTATCACGTCCTTCGTCGCCTGTAATCGCCAAGGCATCCACCACATGCACTTAGTCACTTGACCCTATAACTTTGACGCCCACCTCGGTGAGCATCGGTCAATGACTGTTTGAGTATTTCGCGTTATGCCGTTCTTCAAATCTCGCTTCAATCGATTTCTCGATCAACTCAAGTTGAATATCTGTTGACGCAATCAAGTTCGTCATCGACGGCACGGTGCATCCCTTTCGGTCTGCTTTCCGCCGACAACGCTGATTTTCGACTCTACAAATTGTTAAAGAGCAACAGCCGATTCTTTCGAACCGCTGACGGCAACAGCCTGGTGAAAAACTCACCAAGCTGCTTGCGTCAGCGTCGATTTCTTCTGGTCAAGAGAACGCGGAAACCACCTCAACAAGAAGTGGTGGAGGATGACGGGATCGAACCGACGACCCCCTGCTTGCAAAGCAGGTGCTCTCCCAGC
>NZ_JBFUFP010001668.1:0-757 GCF_056403375.1 Rhizobacter sp. P2_H2 | reverse complement strand
CTCGACCCGATGCTGTCCAGCATCTGGCGCGATCCGCCGACCAACCGCCTCGCGAAGCTGCCGGTGCTCGGCCACCTGATGCGCTGGACCGACCGCGGCATGGACGTGCTGCATGTCGTCTACGAGCGCACGATCCGCTGGGTGTTCTCGGGCCGGCGCTACCGCATGCTGTTCCCGCCGATCCCGGCCTGGGGCCGGCCCTTCGATGCCGACGGCCGGCGCGATGCCTCGCAGCGGCGCGGTGTGCGCCTGGCGACCGTCACGCCGCGCGCGCTGGTGCTGCTGGGCGCGCTCGGCAGCTTCGTGATGGCCTTGTTCCTGTCGACGCAGATCGGCAGCGAGTTCATCCCCGATGCCGACAACAGCTACATCCAGCTGAACGTGACGTTGCCGGTGGGCACCAGCCTGCCGCGCGCGAGCGCGAAGCTGGCGCAGGTGGAGCAGGTGATCCGCGGCATGAGCGAGGTGCGCCTGACCTCGACGACGATCGGCGACACCGGCAACGGCAGCCGCAACTCGGCGACGCTCGCGATCCAGCTGGTGAAGCCCGGCGAGCGCAAGCGCAAGCAGAGCGAGGTCGAGGCGGCGATGCGCGAGGCGCTGAAGCCGATTCCCGGCATCGAGATCACGGTCGGCCAGCAGCCGATCTACGTCGCGCTGCTCGGGCCCGATCCGAAGGTGCTCGAGACCGAGGTGCAGCGGCTCGCCGACAAGGTCGCCAAGGTCAAGGGCATCGCCGACCTGACGACCTCGGTGA
>NZ_JBFUFP010001667.1:0-758 GCF_056403375.1 Rhizobacter sp. P2_H2 | reverse complement strand
GGCATGATGACCAACTTCAAGACGGTCAAGGGCTCGCTGAAGAAGCTGAAGGACATGCAGGCCCAGATCGAAGCCGGCACCGAGATCCGCATCAAGAAGGAAGCGCTGATGTTCCAGCGCGACCTGGCCAAGCTCGAGAAGGACATCGGCGGCATCCAGGACATGAACGCGCTGCCCGATGCGATGTTCGTGATCGACGTCGGCTACCACAAGATCGCCGTTGCCGAAGCCAAGAAGCTCGGCATCCCGGTGATCGGCATCGTCGACTCGAACCACTCGCCCGAAGGCATCGACTACGTGATCCCGGGCAACGACGACTCGTCGAAGGCCGTGGCGCTGTACGCCAAGGCGGTGGCCGATGCGATCATCGACGGCAAGGCCAACGCGAGCAACGAAGTGGTGCAAGCCGTTTCGGCCGAGGGCGATGAATTCGTGGAAGTCAGCGAGAACGCCTGATCCCGATGCCCCTGCCCGCTGAAAGGCGAGCGCACAAAGGGGCTGTCACAGCCCCTTTTTTTCAACCCGAGATCATTCGGCGCCCGGCCTCCGGCGGGGCGCCCAGCACACGGAGATTCAAGATGGCTGCAATCACTGCAAGCATGGTCGGCGAACTGCGCGCGAAGACCGACGCCCCGATGATGGAGTGCAAGAAGGCGCTGACGGAAGCCGGCGGCGACATGGAAAAGGCCGAAGAGCTGCTGCGCGTCAAGCTGGGCAGCAAGGCCGGCAAGGCCGCGTCGCGCATCACGGCCGAAGGC
>NZ_JBFUFP010001666.1:0-759 GCF_056403375.1 Rhizobacter sp. P2_H2 | reverse complement strand
GTCGCGCACGTCGAGGATCTTGTAGTGGGCGCCCTTCAGCACGTGGTCGTCGGCCCGCTTGCCTTYCTCGTAGCGGCCCTTCAGGCCCGAGCTGTAGAAGATCGCCGCGTTGCTCGACTGGTCGGCACCGAACAGGTCGATCGTCACGCTGTAGTGGAAGTTCAGGTAGCGCTGGATCGTCGGCAGGTCGATCACGCCGTGGCGCCGCAGCTCGGCCGGGTCCTCGATGCCGGTCTGCTTCATCACCTCGCAGGTGCGCTGGATCACGCGCGACACCCCCGATTCGCCGACGAACATGTGGTGCGCCTCTTCGGTCAGCATGAAGCGCGTGGTGCGCGACAGCGGGTCGAACGCGCTCTCGGCCAGCGCGCACAGCTGGAACTTGCCGTCGCGGTCGGTGAAGTAGGTGAACATGTAGAACGCCAGCCAGTCGGGCGTCTCTTCATTGAAGGCGCCGAGGATGCGCGGGTTGTCCTGGTCGCCGGAGCGGCGCTCGAGCAGCGCCTCGGCCTCCTCGCGGCCGTCGCGGCCGAAGTGCTTGTGCAGCAGGTAGACCATCGCCCACAGGTGGCGGCCTTCCTCGACGTTCACCTGGAACAGGTTGCGCAGGTCGTACTGGCTGGGCGCCGTCTTGCCGAGGTGGCGCTGCTGCTCGACCGAGGCCGGCTCGGTGTCGCCCTGCGTGACGATGATGCGGCGCAGGTTGGCACGGTGCTCGCCGGGCACGTCCTGCCAGGCGGCCTCGCCGCGGTGGTCGCC
>NZ_JBFUFP010001665.1:0-760 GCF_056403375.1 Rhizobacter sp. P2_H2 | reverse complement strand
GTCGTCGGGTGGTGCTCATCGTCGTGTCTCCTGTGGTGGCCTCGTGGGCCGTCGAACGCCTGCGCCGCCTTCAGCCGGCGCCGGGGAGCGTGCGCCCCTGGTCGTCGAACAGAAAGCCGCGCTGCGGCGGGAAACTGAGGTATGCGGTGTCGCCGGTCTTCAGCGGGTTGTCCGGGGCGGTGCGGATCGTCATCGCGTCGGTGGCGCCGGTCAGCGTCACGTGCAGGTAGGTGGTGTCGCCCAGGTGCTCGGCCAGCTGCACGTGCGCGCGCATCGCGCCCTCGCGCGCCTGCGTGCTCGCCTCGATGTGCTCCGGGCGCAGGCCGACGGTGACCTTGGAGCCGGCCGGGACCGAGGCCGCATCGGCGGCCACCGTCACCGCCGAGCCGTCGTCCAGCGCGACGTGGGCCAGTTGCGTGTTGGTGCCCGTCAGCGTGCCGCCGATGAAGTTCATCTTCGGCGAGCCGATGAAGCCGGCGACGAAGCGGTTCACCGGCCGGTGGTACAGCTCCATCGGCGTGCCCACCTGCTCGATGCGGCCTGCGTTKAGCACGACGATGCGGTGGGCCAGCGTCATCGCCTCCACCTGGTCATGCGTCACGTAGACCATCGTGGTCTTCAGTTCCTGGTGCAGGCGCGAGAGCTCCACGCGCATCTGCACGCGCAGCGCTGCATCCAGGTTCGACAGCGGCTCGTCGAACAGGAACACGCCCGGCTTGCGCACGATCGCGCGGCCGATGGCCACGCGCTGGCGCTGGCC
>NZ_JBFUFP010001664.1:0-761 GCF_056403375.1 Rhizobacter sp. P2_H2 | reverse complement strand
GGCTGATGCTGCTGGGCCACCGGCGCGTGCTGCGCACGGTGTGGATCGTCGGCGCGGCGCTGCTGGGCGTCGTCGTGCTGAAGCTGTTCTTCGTCGAGCTGGCCGACCAGGGCGGGCTGTACCGCATCGTGTCCTTCATCGTGGTCGGCGTGCTGCTGCTGGTGGTGGGGTACTTCGCGCCGGTGCCGCCACGGCGCGCGGCGGCGGTCGACGCCGAGGTGGCAGCATGAACGCGCGTTGGATCGGGGCGGCGATGCTGGCCGTGTGGACGATGGCGGCGACGGCGGTTCCGCCCGCGGCGGGGCTCAAGCTGGAAGGCGCCGGGCCGTACTACACGCTCGAGCTGCCGCTCGCGTGGCAGCTGCAGGCCGGCACCGCCGACCTGCGCGGGCTGCAGCTGCGCAATGCGCTCGGCGAGCCGCTGCCCCATGCCTGGGCCGATGCAGCGCCCCCGGCGCAGCAGAGCCTGGCCACCGGCAGCGTGCCGGTCTTCAAGCTGCCCGCGGCGAAGCCGGCCAGGAAGGACGCGAAGGACGCGCCGGACGACACGCCGCGCGGCTGGGTGCTGGACCTGCGCGGCGTGAAGGGCTCGGTGATGGAGGTCGCGCTCGCCTTCCCCGAGCGCGCGAACGGCGCCTGGCCGGTCGCGGTGGAGGCGAGCGATGACCTGACGCAGTGGCGCATGGTGCGCACCGAGGTGCAGCTGGTGTCGCTGCAGCACCAGGAGCAGCGGCTGGACAGCAGCGTGATCGAGCTCGGTG
>NZ_JBFUFP010001663.1:0-762 GCF_056403375.1 Rhizobacter sp. P2_H2 | reverse complement strand
CCTGATCCACACCTATCCGAAGCCCTATATCGCGCTGATGGACGGCATCGTGATGGGCGGTGGCATGGGCATCTCGCAGGGCGCGTCGCTGCGCGTGGTGACCGAGCGCACGAAGATGGCGATGCCGGAGACGCACATCGGGTTGTTCCCCGACGTGGGTGGCGGCTGGTTCCTCGCGCGCTGCGCGGGGCGGCTCGGCGAGTACCTGGCGCTGACGGGGCAGATCCTCGGGGCGGGTGATGCGATCGCTTGCGGGCTGGCAGATGTGTGTGTTCCCAGCGACGCGCTGTCGTCTCTGGTCGAGGCACTGGTGGATCAGCCGCATGAGAACGCGGCGCAGCTTCACGCTGCGGTGCGTGCGCGGGCGGTGGCGCCAGCTGCGACGACTGTGCTCGATCGCACGTCGATCGATCGACACTTTGCTGCCGAGTCGTTGATCGGCATCGTCGAATCGCTGCGCAGCGACGGCAGCGGCTGGGCGCAAGCCACGCTCGCGACGCTGGCCAAGCGCTCGCCGCTGATGATGGCGGTGACGCTCGAGCAGGTGCGGCGTGCCCGCACGATGACGCTCGCCGACGACCTGCGCATGGAGCGCGACCTGGTGCGCCACTGCTTCCACCTGCGCCCCGGCGCGGCCAGCGAGACGGTGKAGGGCATCCGTGCGCTGGCGGTCGACAAGGACCACAGCCCGCGCTGGAACCCGGCGCAGATCGAGGGCGTGACACCGGCGATGGTGGCGGCGTTCTTCGAGAGCCCGTGGCC
>NZ_JBFUFP010001662.1:0-765 GCF_056403375.1 Rhizobacter sp. P2_H2 | reverse complement strand
CTCGATGCCTCGCTGCGCGCCGACCTGGGCGCGGCCGAACTGGGCACGCTGGTCGCGATCGAGGCGCCCGACGAGGCGACCGCGCTGCAGCGTGCCGAGCAGGCGTCGGCGCGACTCGATCCGCTGGTCGCTGCCGGCCTGCTCGCCGGCTACGAATCGCCGACGCGGCTGCTGCCGAGCGCGGCCACGCAGGCCGCCCGCCAGGCCGCGCTGCCCGATGCCGACACGCTGCGCGCCCGGCTGAAGCAGGCCACCGCCGACGGCCTGCTGCCGGCCGACCGGCTCGAGCCCTTCATCGCCGACGTGCAGGCCCAGCGCCAGGCGAAACCGGTGACGCGCGCCGACTACGACGGCACGCCGCTCGCAACCGCGCTGCAGGCGCAGCTGCTGCCGGCGGCCGCCGACCGCCCCTGGACGGTCCTGCTGAGCCTGCGCGCCGGCACGCAGGCGCTGCCCGCGGTGCGGCTGCGCGATGCGATGCAGGGGCTGCCGGACACCCGCGTCGTCGAGATCCAGCCCGAGCTCGATGCGCTCTATGCGCGCTACCTGCGCGAGGCCTTCTGGCAGAGCGCGCTCGGCGCGCTGGCGGTGCTGCTGATCCTGTACGCCGGGCTGCGCTCGCTGCGCCGGCTGTGGCGCGTCGCGCTGCCGCTGGCGGCCAGCGTGGTGCTGGTGCTGGCCGGGCTCACGCTCGCCGGCGTCGCGCTCGGCGTGCTGCATCTGGTCGGGCTGCTGCTGGTGGTGGCGGTCGGGTCGAACTACGCG
>NZ_JBFUFP010001661.1:0-766 GCF_056403375.1 Rhizobacter sp. P2_H2 | reverse complement strand
GTTCCTGGCCCACAGCGGGCTCGAGCGGATCGTGCCCGGCGGCCTCGGCGTGACGATCTTCTTCGTGCTGAGCGGCTTCCTGATCACGACGCTGCTGCGCGTCGAGGCCGAGCGCAGCGGCCGCATCGCGCTCGGCAGCTTCTACCTGCGCCGGCTGCTGCGGCTGATGCCGCCGCTGCTCGTCGTGCTGGTCGCGGCCGCGCTGCTGTCGTCGCTCGGCGTCATCGACGGCCGCTTCACGCCGGGCGGCTTCCTCGCGGCCCTGCTGTACGCCGGCAACTACCACGCGATCGCCAACGATTTCCAGGGCGTTCCGGCCGGCATCGGCGTCGTGTGGTCGCTCGCCATCGAGGAGCACTACTACCTGCTGTACCCGCCGCTGGTCGCGCTGCTGCTGCATCGCACCAGCCTGCAGCGCGCGGCCGGGGTGCTTGGCGTCCTGTGCGTCGTGGTGCTGGGCTGGCGCTGCGCGCTCGCGCTGCACGGTGCGTCGGTGAACCACCTGACGATGGGCACCGACACGCGGGTGGATGCGATCCTGGTCGGCTGCGTGCTGGCGCTGTGGCGCAATCCGTGGCTCGACGAGCTGCCGCGGCCGATCGGGGGCCGCGGCCGGGTGCTGGTGGCGGCCTGCCTCGGCCTGCTGCTGCTCACGCTGCTGGTGCGCGACGAGCTGTTCCGCGTGACGCTGCGCTTCAGCCTGCAGAGCGTGGCCATCGCCGGGCTGCTGCATGCCGCGGTGGCGCATGCCGGCCAGGGGCCGTTC
>NZ_JBFUFP010001660.1:0-766 GCF_056403375.1 Rhizobacter sp. P2_H2 | reverse complement strand
AAGCTGTTCCGCACCGACGGCCCGACCGGCGTGCAGCTGCGCCTGAAGGATCTGTTCCAGGCGCGCGATGTCGCCGAGCAGCTGTCGCAGGCCTTCGGCCCGCAGTTCATCGTCAGCGACTGGACGCGCACCAACCGCAACTGGTTCTCCGCGGTGCAGCTCGAGAAGCGGCTGATGTTCATCATCCTGACGCTGATCGTCGCGGTGGCCGCCTTCAACCTCGTCTCGACCCTCGTGATGACCGTCACCGACAAGCAGGCCGACATCGCGATCCTGCGCACGCTGGGCGCGAGCCCGCGCTCGATCATGGGCATCTTCATGGTGCAGGGCGCGGCCTCCGGCATCATCGGCACGCTGTCGGGCGTCGGCTTCGGGCTGTTGATCGCGCTGAACATCGACGTGATCGTGCCGTTCATCGAGCACCTGCTGCGCACCAGCTTCCTGCCGTCGAGCATCTACCTGATCAGCCGCATGCCGAGCGACCCGCAGGCCGCCGACATCGTGCCGATCACGCTGATCTCGCTCGTGCTGTCGTTCGTTGCGACGCTCTACCCGAGCTGGCGCGCGAGCCGCGTGCAACCGGCGGAGGCGCTGCGCTATGAGTGACGCACGCGAGCTGGTGATCGATGCGCAGGCGCTGCACAAGCGCTTCAGCGAAGGCGGGCTCGACGTGCACGTGCTGCAGGGCGTGGCGCTGAGCGTGCGCGCCGGCGAGACGGTGGCGGTGGTCGGCGCGTCGGGCTCGGGCAAGAGCACGCTGCTGCAC
>NZ_JBFUFP010001659.1:0-767 GCF_056403375.1 Rhizobacter sp. P2_H2 | reverse complement strand
GAGATGCGCAGCGTCTGCAGCACCGCGTCGAAGGTCACCGCGTCGATCGCGCGGCGCAGCGACATGTGGATCGTCACGAGCACGGTGCGCAGCTCTTCGTTGGCCAGCATCATGCGCACCGGCGGCGGCGGTTCACCGGCACCCACCGACAGCGCCTGCAGCATCTCGGTGTGCCCCGGGAACGCGACGCCGGCGGCCGACAGCGCCTCCTTGTGGATCGGCGCAGTCACGATGGCCGCGATCTCCGCGCCGCGCGCCAGCCGCACCGCGTGCTCGATGCAGCGCGCTGCCGCCGCACCGGCCCGCGCGTCCACCTGCCCGACCGGTGCAGCGGCCAGGTCGGCCGGCAGGCCAGGCGGTGCGAGCACCGGGATGCAGCCTGGCGGCGCGGCGAGCGCATCGGCGGCATGCTCGATCGCGGCCACGGCCAGCCCCCCGCCGGTCCAGGCGACGGCGCGGCGCTGCACCGCGACATCGCCGATCACGAAGCAGCCGGTCGACTGCGGGCCGCGGAACAGCTTCGCGATGATTTCCGGGCCGATGCCGCAGGCGTCGCCCTGCGTGATCGCGATGGGGGAGCGGGTCGTCATTCGATGCGGTCTTTCGGATCGGCGATTCAGATCAAGGGACGGGGCGGCAGCTTGCCATCGCCGTACAGGTCGGCGATGCGCTCCAGCGCCTGCACGTCGGTCAGGAACAGCTGCCCATTCTCGATGCGGTGCAGCCCGCGCTGCTCCAGCTTGCGCAAGGTCTTGTTGGTGTGCACC
>NZ_JBFUFP010001658.1:0-768 GCF_056403375.1 Rhizobacter sp. P2_H2 | reverse complement strand
GCCGTCGGCATGCTCGTGGTGCTGCGCGATGACGAGCGTGGCGCCCGGCTGCAGGTCCATCTTCTTGGCCAGCGCGACGCCGTGCGTCACGTGCTCCTGGTAGAACTGCGTCTCGGCGGTCGTGAAATGCTCTTCGCGGTGGCGCACGCGGTCGGGCAGCTCGATCTTGCCGATGTCGTGCAGCATCGCGCCGACGCCCAGGTCCATCATCTCGGCCTGCGACAGCCCGAAGGTCTTGCCCATCAGCAGCGAGATCACGGCCACGTTGACCGAATGCATCGAGGCCTTGTCGCCGATGCCGTCGCTCAACAGGCGGATGCACAGGTCTTGCGCCGCCAGCATCTTGTCGACGAAGGCGCGGCTCAGCGCCTCGGTGTTCTCGCGGGCCTGCTGCGGCTTGGTCAGCACCAGCTCGAGCGTCATGCGGCAGGCCTTGGTGGCCTCGGCGAACTGGCGCTCGCAGACGGCCAGCGATGCGCGCTCGGCCGCCAGCGCCTCGCGCAGGCGGCGGCGTTCGGCGACTTCGGGGGATTCGGCGGGCGCGGCCGGCGCCACAGCGGGTGCCTGCGCGGCCGGCGACTCGCCCAGTGGCGTGGCGGCCGGCGGCGGGTCGCTCTTGTCCGGGCTCCAGCGCACGCGCGGCAGCCCGAGGCTGCGGATCGTCGCGATCTGGTCCGGCGTCGTCAGCTTGAAGCTGCTGAGCGGGAACGGGTGCGCCATCCACCCCACGTCGAGATGAACGAACATCCCGACGCGCAGTTCCTGGAC
>NZ_JBFUFP010001657.1:0-768 GCF_056403375.1 Rhizobacter sp. P2_H2 | reverse complement strand
GGCTTGAAGGGCGGCATCGGCAGTGCATCGCGCCGGGTCGCGTGGCAGGGGCGTGGGTTCAACCTCGGCGCGCTGGTGCTCGCGAACCAGGGCCGGCCCGAGGCGCTGACGATCGCCGGCCGGCGCATCGGCGCGCAACTGCAGGCGCGCCTGCACGCTGATGCGGGGCCGGAGCGCGGCTCGATCATCGTGCTGCTGGCCACCGACGCACCGCTGGATGCGCGGCAGCTGGGCCGTGTCGCGCGGCGCGCGGCGGCGGGGCTGGCGCGCACCGGTTCCGACTACGGGCACGGCAGCGGCGACATCGCGCTCGCGTTCAGCACCGCATGGCGCGTGCCGCAGCTTGCGGACGAGCCGATGCCCGCTGTCGCGATGCTGCACGAGAGCGCGCTCGACGGCCTGTTCCAGGCTGCGGCCGAAGCGACCGAGCAGGCCATCGTGCATGCGCTGTTCGCAGCCACCACGGTGACCGGCCGCGACGGCCGCACGCGCCGCGCGCTGACCGATGTGGCGCCCGACTGGCGGGCGCTGATGATGACTTCATGAGAGAGCAAGGATGAAGACCCCGACGATCCTGGTGGCCGTGGACATCGAAGGCGTGGCCGGCGTGTGGCGGCCCGAGCAGACGCAGGCCGGCAACGGCGACTACGAACGCGCGCGGCGCTGGATGACGCAGGAGGCCGACGCGGCGGTGCGCGGCGCCTTCGCGGGCGGGGCCGGCGCGGTGCTGGTCAACGATTCGCATGGGCACTTCGGCAACCTGCTGGC
>NZ_JBFUFP010001656.1:0-769 GCF_056403375.1 Rhizobacter sp. P2_H2 | reverse complement strand
CCTGCGCTGGGTGGAAGACGCCACCGCCTGCACCACGCTCTTCGTGCCGCACGACTGGTCGCAGTACGTCTCGCCACCGCGGGTGCTGGTTCGGCTCACGCCACGCGGCGCGACGCCGGYCGACTCGCCGCGCGGCCTGTCGGTGGCCTCGCCGCTGCGGGTCAGTGAAATGACCGATGTGCTCGAAGCCGCCGCAGCGCTGTACGAGCTGGCGCGCGGCGCCGTGCAGCGCGAGCATGCCCGCATGGCGCTGCACGCATTGCGGGACCAGCTGGTCGGAGCACTGCTCGCCGGCGAGCGTCGACGAACGCTGGTCGGCGTGGGTGACGGGCACGGCCTGGTCGTCGACTTCCGAACGGGCGACATCACGAGTTCGCTGTCGCAGGCCGAACTGCTGGCGCGGCCGTTGAATGTGGCCGACCCGCAACGCGCGCCCGATGCCGTTTCGTGGCCGGGCGCGACCCACACCTTGCGGCTGTCGACCTTGCTGTGGGGCCTGACGCACGTCCTCATCGACCAGGGCGTTTCGCCTCGCACCATCAATGGCCGCTACCAGCTCACGCGCGCGCCCGAGCCTGCGGCCCTCGCGCGCCCGAGCACGCCGCGGCTGGTGACCGCCTGGACGCAGCGCGCCATGGGCGTTGGCGAAGCGGCCGCGGCGGGCCGGCTCTCGGCCTTCGAGATCCTGTGGTTCCTGAGCACGGCGTTGGCCCTGGGCATCRCCGTGCCGGCGACCGAGTCACAGGCAGGCACGACGCAAGCCTGAGCG
>NZ_JBFUFP010001655.1:0-769 GCF_056403375.1 Rhizobacter sp. P2_H2 | reverse complement strand
CTTCGAATCCTTCATGCCGGCCAGGTGCTGGATCGCGCCCGAGATGCCGGCCGCGATGTACAGCTGCGGCGCGACGATCTTGCCGGTCTGCCCGACCTGCCAGTCGTTCGGCGCGTAGCCGGCGTCCACCGCGGCGCGGCTCGCACCCAGCGCGGCGCCGAGCTTGTCGGCCAGCGGCGTCAGCACCTCGTTGAACTTGTCGCTGGAGCCGAGCGCGCGGCCGCCCGAGACGATGATCTTCGCGGCCGTCAGCTCGGGGCGGTCGTTCTTCGCGATCTCGGATCCGACGAAGCTGCTCTTGCCGCCGTCGGCCGCGGCGGCGATGCTCTCCACCGCCGCCGAGCCGCCGCTGGCGGCGGCCGGGTCGAAACCGGTCGTGCGAACCGTCAGCACCTTCACCTTGTCGGCGCTCTGCACGGTGGCGATGGCATTGCCGGCGTAGATCGGGCGCTCGAAGGTATCGGGGCTGTCGACCTTGGTGACGTCGCTGATCTGCGCGACATCGAGCTTGGCAGCCACGCGCGGCGCGATGTTCTTGCCGCTGGCGGTGGCCGGGAACACGATGTGGCTGTAGGCCGAGGCCACCGCCAGCACCTGCGCCGCGACGTTCTCGGCCAGGCCGTGTTCGAAGTACGCGGCGTCGGCATGCAGCACCTTGGTGACGCCGGCGATCTGCGCGGCGGCCTGCGCCGCGGCACCGGCGTTGCTGCCGGCGACGAGCACGTGCACCTCGCCGCCGCACTGGGCGGCTGCGGTCACGGTGTTGAGG
>NZ_JBFUFP010001654.1:0-770 GCF_056403375.1 Rhizobacter sp. P2_H2 | reverse complement strand
GTGGCTGTTCCATGCCTACCTTGCCACCGCCGTGGCGTTGACCTGCATTTCAATGGCACTCAGCATCGGCGGACTCTGGAAGGGCAGGCCGCCTCGTCGTGCGGACCTGTCACTGCAAAGCCGCTGCCCTTGACCATGCCAGAACTGAACGTCTTCACCGCAATCGCCATCGGCTCATTTGCTGCGGCAGTTTGGGCAGTCGTCTCCATTCGACGACTGCTGCGAACCACTGGGCCAGGAATTCTCTCTCGCAATCAGAGGATCGTTGTGTGGGGCGCTGCCGCACTCGCGTTCGTACCTTCGCAACTCATCGCGTTCGCATGTTCCGTGCTCTTTTCGAGCTTCTCGGTCTCGCCGGGGATCTGGAACCATCTGCAGCTCTGCCTGACCATCATCTTCAGTCTGGGAATTCTTGGTGCGACATGCACATGGGCCGCGGCGAAAGTGGTGAGCATCGCGATTCAGCGGAAGGCAACGGCCACTTGAAGCGGCAAGCAAAGGGAATCCGGTGACTGTCGCGAATGCCACTCGCTGTATCGAACGCTGAACGACCGCTTCGCTTCGACGAGTCTGTCAGTGTGACGGGCGGCAACGGGTCGCCTACCGCCAAGGCGGCGCGGCGGCGACTGGCAACAATCGGCCATGAGCAGCCACTCGCGATCGACCGCTCTACGGCATCACACTCAGTTTAGTCACGGGGCTGCTCGGTCGCCAGGCAATCGCCGCAACCACAGTGGCAGTGGAGCGTGTCGTCCTTCGCCACCTTGAGC
>NZ_JBFUFP010001653.1:0-770 GCF_056403375.1 Rhizobacter sp. P2_H2 | reverse complement strand
GTGCAAGCGGGTGCGCAGCACCGAAGACCGACGGGTCGTCGAGATCGAGCTGACGCCGGAAGGCGAGGCCTCGATCGCCGAGGTCCCTGCCGTTCTGGCCGAGGTGCTCAACGCCCATCTGGCCGGTTTCTCGAAGACCGAATGGCAGGCGCTGAAGCTGTATCTGCAGCGCATGCTGGCGAACGGAGAGGCGTTGCGCGACGAGACCTGATCTCCCTCGCGCAGCCCCCAATAGGACAAACAAAAGTTGAACGAGGTGGACCATGCCGTCCCAATGCTTGCCTGAGCAAATACAGCCGAAACAATCATCTGACAGAAAGTCTGGTCTCATGTCCGCGATCCCTTCCCTGCAGACCCTGCGCTCGCACCGCGAGCTTCCGGCGCTGACCGCGCTGGTGGTGGCCCTGGCGTCAACGCTGGTGCTGACGCTGGCCGGCTGCGCCAGCACCAATGGCATCGCGCCGGGCGCGAAGCTGGTCGAGCCGGCCACGGTCGGCCTGGCCGAGAAGGCCGACGCAGCCTCGCCGGCCATCGAGGCCAACTGGTGGCAATCGTTCGGCGACAGTTCGCTGAACGGGCTGGTCGACAAGGCGCTGACCGGCAGCCCGAACCTGCGCGTGGCGCAGGCGCGCATCACGCGGGCGCAGGCCGCGATCGATAACGTGGCGGCGGCCGACGGCCTGCAGGTCACCGGGCAGTTCGATGCCACCCGCCAGCGCTTCACCGAGACCGGCCTGGTGCCGCCCCCGATCGGCGGCACGATGCAGACC
>NZ_JBFUFP010001652.1:0-770 GCF_056403375.1 Rhizobacter sp. P2_H2 | reverse complement strand
GTGCTCGCAGTCGGCCATGAGCGGTCCGTCGTGAGCGGCGGCTTTCGGGTGCCGCGTTAGGATGCTCAGTCATGAAGAGCTTCAACCGCCTTGACCGTGTCATCGTCTCCTCCCTTGGCGGATGGAAGCAGGCTAGCCTTGGAACTATCGTCAGTGAGCCGGAGCCGATCGAAACCTTGAAAGGGCCTGAGTGCTTCTACTGGGTTGAGTTTGACCAAGCACAGCAGACGATCGACGGTAACGATGCATATCGCAAAGCTCAGATCTTGAGCTGCTACCTGGATCGGGCATGAGTCGCTGAAGTCCGGGCTCTGCCACGAACTGCAGCGTCTCCCTTAACCCTCACAACTCACGTCTTCACCGTGTCCATGTTCAGCATTGAGCCCTTGTCACCAAAGACGTGGCCCGCGTTCGCCGCCCTCGTGGAACGTCATAACGGCGTCTGGGGCGGGTGCTGGTGCGTCGAGTTCCACCCGGACGGAAAGCTCAGGGGTTCGCATCGGCGCGCACTGAAGGAGCGCAAGGTTAGAGAGGGCACCACCCGCGCTGCTCTGGCCTTCGACGCCGATCGCTGTGTCGGTTGGTGTCAATTCGGGCCACCAGACGAGTTGCCGAGAATCAAACACCTGCGCGTCTACACTGCCGGACTGGAAACGCTGCCGCAGTGGCGCATCACTTGCTTCTTCGTTGACAAGGAGTACCGAGGCAAGGGTGTAGCGTCTGCAACACTCTCTGGCGCGCTAAGGCTGATCGCAGAACTTGGTGGTGGC
>NZ_JBFUFP010001651.1:0-772 GCF_056403375.1 Rhizobacter sp. P2_H2 | reverse complement strand
GTGCTGCATCGCACGCAGGGAGATATCGACCGGTACTTCGAGCGCGCCGAGCTCTTGGGTACTTGGCTCCGGTCACATCCAAACATCCAGTTAGTGGTGAGTAGCAGCTGGCGCGAGGTATACAAGCTTGCCGAGCTGCGAGAACTTCTTTTCCATGACGTGCCGGACCTGAAGGAGCGCCTTGTTGGCGTCACTTCGAACATGGATCGGATACACGCCGAACATGAGCGATCTGCCGAGTGTCGCCTCTGGCTCCGCGACCACGGCCACAACTTCTCGGCCTGGCTCGCAATCGACGATCAATCTGAGCGGTTCTCACCAGACGCGCGCGACCATCTTCTGGTTTGCGACCCGGCCTCCGGCCTGACGCAGAATGTTCTCGACCGAGCCTGGGAAAGGCTCAAAGAACTTCAGAGGGAGGAGCCCGAGCGTCACGCCCGCAACGAGATCAGCGGCACACCACTGCGACCCGAACTGCGGCGGTTGCTTCGACCGCTTCCCGATGAAGTTATCAAGGCTTCCCCTTCAAAGTGGCCGGAGATCGATCCGCGCATCGATGCAACGCAGTCAGGGATCGGCGCGTCCGGCACAGGTGAAGCTGCGGGTGGCCTCGCTCGCGTAGCGTTCGAAAGAGACTTCCTGCCGACGCTGTCGAACTATGTCAACGTCCGTGCGCTTCGCGCTGACATGGTGAGCTCGGCTGAAGCGGCGGCCCTGGCCCGCATGACCACGGCGCAAGTGCGCCKCTTGGCGACGATGAAGTCCCCCCAAG
>NZ_JBFUFP010001650.1:0-774 GCF_056403375.1 Rhizobacter sp. P2_H2 | reverse complement strand
CAGCAGCACCGGCAGGCAATCGGCCACCTGCACCGTGCAGGCCACGCCGCGCTCGGTGGTGATCGCCGCATCGGCCTCTTCGAGCGCTGCGCCAGCCGACGCCCGCAGCAGCCGCAGCACCCGCGTGCCATGCACCTGCTTCATGAAGACCGGCGCCGCGCCAGTCGCGGCCGCGAAGCGCGCGCGGTTCGCGTCGACCGCCTCCGGGTCGTCGCCGACCGCGATGCCGAGGTTCAGGCTCTCCCACGGCGGCGCGCTGAGGCCGCCGCGGCGCGTGCTCATCAACGCGCCGACGTGGTCCAGCGCCCAGTCGGGGACCAGCGCGTCCTGCAACGCCGTCGTGGCCATCAGGTCGCGTCCGGGCAGGCCGAAGGCTGCGAGCGGCTGAACGCATCGAGCCGCATGCATTCCTCGAAGATGCGCATCACCGTCGGCACGTGGTCGAGCCGGCAGTTCAGGCGCTGCGCATTGAAGATCTGCGGCACCAGCGTGATGTCGGCGAGCGTCGGCTTGTCGCCATGGCAGAAGCGGCCGGTCTCGGGCTGCCCCTCGAGCTGGCGCTCCACCGTCTCCAGCCCGGTCTCGCACCAGTGGCGGTACCAGCGGTTCTTGTCGTCCTCGCTGACGCCCAGGTCGTGCAGCAGGTAGCGCAGCACGCGCAGGTTGTTCAGCGGGTGGATCTCGCAGGCGACGTCCAGCGCGAGTGCGCGCACGCGGGCCCGGCCGAGCGGATCGGCGGGCAGCAGCGGCGGCTGCGGATGGGTCTCGTCGAGG
>NZ_JBFUFP010001649.1:0-775 GCF_056403375.1 Rhizobacter sp. P2_H2 | reverse complement strand
GCTCGTGCTGCCGCTGCCGTGGCGGCTGCGCCTGCTGGCCGTGCCGCTGGCGCTGCCGCTGCTGCTGCCGCCGCGCGATCTGCCGGCCGCCGGCCGCTTCGAGCTGCTGGCGCTCGATGTGGGGCAGGGCACCTCGGTGCTGGTGCGCACGCAGCAGCACCTGCTGGTCTACGACGCCGGCCCGCAGTACTCGCGCGAGTCGGACGCCGGCCAGCGCGTGCTGCTGCCGCTGCTGCGCTCGCGCGGCGAAGACCGCATCGACCGCCTGGTGCTGAGCCACCGCGATGCCGACCACACCGGCGGCGCCGCGGCCGTGATCGCCGGCCTGCCGGTCGCCGAACTCGACAGCTCGCTGGAAGACGGCCACCCGCTGCGCGATGCCGGCGTGCCTGCCACCCGTTGCGTCGCTGGCCAGTCCTGGGACTGGGACGGCGTGCATTTCCAGATGCTGCACCCGTTCGCCGACGACTACGGCCGCGTCCGCAAGCCCAACGCCGTCTCGTGCGTGCTGCGCGTCAGCGCCGGCGGTCGCAGCGCGCTGCTCACCGGCGACATCGAGCGCGAGCAGGAGGGCGCGCTGGTCGAGCGCGTCGGCGCCGGCCTGCGCAGCGAGCTGCTGCTGGTCGCGCACCACGGCAGCCGTACCTCGTCGAGTGCGGATTTCCTCGATGCGGTGCAGCCGCAGGTCGCGCTGATCCAGGCCGGCTACCGCAACCGCTTCGGCCACCCGGTGCCCGAGGTGCTGGCCCGGCTGCACGAGCGCGACGTGCTGGTC
>NZ_JBFUFP010001648.1:0-776 GCF_056403375.1 Rhizobacter sp. P2_H2 | reverse complement strand
GCACCGTCACCGGTGCGCCGCTCCAGCGCTTCGGCGACCACCACGGCGCCTTCGCGAGCTGCGCGCTGCGCTCGCGCAGCGCCGGTGTCGGCTCGACCGCGATGCGCCGCGCCTGGGGGTAGGCGCGCGCCAGGTGCTCGGCACCGGCGCCGCCGAAGCTCCACCAGTCGGCGATCGCGTCCGGCTGCTTGCGCACGATCGCGAGCCGCTCGGCCATGCGCCGCGCGATCTCGCCGTGCAGCCAGGGTGCCTGTGGGGCCACGGCCAGCCGGCGCAGCGCCTGCGCGACGACCGCACGGTCGAAGCGCCGCGAGGTGTCGGCCGCTGGGGAATCGCTCATCGGCGGGCAGTATATTGAGCCGGTGATCTTCTCGCGCCTGCTCCGCCACATGCCCTCTTCGTGCGCGGTGTGCCAGGGCTGGGACAGCGGCCCGGCAGCCCGCGTCTGCCGGGCCTGCGTGCAGCGCTTCGCCGACACCTCACCACGCTGCACGCGCTGCGCACTCGAGGTGCCGGCGGGTGTGGCCACCTGCGGGGCCTGCGTGCTGAACCCACCCCCTTTCGATGCAGCGTATGCCGGCGCCGGCTACGCCCACCCGTGGTCCGGCCTGGTCACCCGCTTCAAGTTCAGCGGCGCGCTCGACCTGGCGGATGCGCTGGCCGCGCGCGTTCTCGCGGCGCGCCAGCGCGATGCAGCCGCGTGGCCGCAGTGGCTGCTGCCGGTGCCGCTCGCGCCGGAGCGGCTGCGCGAGCGCGGCTTCAACCAGGCCTGGGAG
>NZ_JBFUFP010001647.1:0-778 GCF_056403375.1 Rhizobacter sp. P2_H2 | reverse complement strand
GTGTAGGGGAGTCGCCAAGTTGGTTAAGGCATCGGATTTTGATTCCGACATGCGAGGGTTCGAGTCCTTCCTCCCCTGCCAAATTCTTTGATGTGTCTTGTTTCCCGGTGCTCACACCAGCGCACGCGGGGCTGAAACGGAAGGGTGGGTGCGCTGGACCATGAATGCGCCCCTCGACACACCCCGCAACGCACCCCGCAAGAGCGTCGACGGAGGAAACGTGCTTTTCAACACCGTGCTGTTCACCGGCAATGCCAATCCCGCCCTCGCGCAGGAGATCGCATCGCATCTCGGCATCGAACTCGGCAAGGCTTCGGTCGGCCGCTTCTCCGACGGTGAAGTCGCCATCGAGATCCAGCAGAACGTCCGCGCCCGCGACATCTTCATCGTCCAGCCGACCTGCGCGCCGACGAACGAGAACCTGATGGAGCTGTGCATCATGGTCGATGCACTGAAGCGCGCCTCGGCCCGCCGCGTGACGGCCGTGATCCCCTACTTCGGCTATGCGCGGCAAGACCGCCGCCCGCGCTCGACGCGCGTGCCGATCAGCGCCAAGGTCGTCGCCAACATGCTCGAGGCCGTCGGCGTCGAGCGCCTGCTGACGATGGACCTGCACGCCGACCAGATCCAGGGCTTCTTCAACATCCCGGTCGACAACATCTACGCGTCGCCGGTGCTGCTGTCCGACCTGCAGAGCAAGCGCTATCAAGACCTCGTGGTCGTGTCGCCGGACGTCGGCGGCGTGGTGCGCGCCCGGGCGCTGGCCAAGCAGCTCGGC
>NZ_JBFUFP010001646.1:0-780 GCF_056403375.1 Rhizobacter sp. P2_H2 | reverse complement strand
GAAGGGCGCGTGGTGTTCGGCGCCACCGTCGAACTCGAGGACGAGAAGACCGGCAATCCCGTCACGTACCAGATCGTCGGCGAGGATGAAGCCGACCTGAAGGAAGGCCGCATCTCGATCGGC
The DNA here is from genome assembly GCF_056403375.1 of Rhizobacter sp. P2_H2. Taxonomy (NCBI): domain Bacteria; kingdom Pseudomonadati; phylum Pseudomonadota; class Betaproteobacteria; order Burkholderiales; family Sphaerotilaceae; genus Rhizobacter; species Rhizobacter sp. P2_H2. The sequence goes on along the minus strand of NZ_JBFUFP010001646.1, from coordinate 657 downwards.
TCCCCGATCGCGCGTGCGTTGATCGGCAAGGTGGCCGGCGACGTGGCCGAGGTGCAGGCGCCGGGCGGCGTCAAGAGCTACGAGATCGTCGAAGTCCGCTACGTCTGACGTGATGACACCCCAGAAGCTGCAGCGCGCGGCGGGATTCCTGACCGGCCTGTGGGCCGGCGTCCTGCTGGGCGTGGGCTTCATCGGCGCGCCGGCCGGCTTCGCGAGCACGTTTCCTGAAACCGCCGGGCGCATCGCCGGTCGCATGTTCATGCAGGAGGCGTACCTCAGCCTCGGCTTGAGCGTGCTGCTGCTGCTGATGCTGCGCCGCATCTGGCAGATGACGGAGACGCGGCGCAGCATCCTGGGCGCGGACGCGTTGATGCTGCTGGCCGTTGCCTTCTGCACGGTGCTCGGCTACTTCGGGTTGCAGCCGGTGATGGCGGCGGCCAAGGCGGGGCAGGGCAGCCTGTCCTTCGGCGCGCTGCACGGCATCTCGATGAGCCTGTACGCCGTCAAGGCGCTGCTGCTGCTGGTGCTGGCCTGGCGCTTGAACAGCGCCAAGCCGGCCTGAGAGGCTCAGTCAGCCGCCGACTTCTTCAGGCTGGTGATGCGCTTCTTGGCGCGCTTGATCTCGCCGCCGGCGGCGACGCGCTGGTTGCCCAGCAC
>NZ_JBFUFP010001645.1:0-780 GCF_056403375.1 Rhizobacter sp. P2_H2 | reverse complement strand
TCGTGTCCAGACACGCCCGGAATGAACCGGCGACAAGGAGGATGCCATGACCCACGATACCACCGTCGCCGCGCTCGAAGCGGCTGGTCTCCACGCCGAACGCGGTGCGCTCTTGAAGCGCGAATACGAGCGTCAAGGGGCGACGTACAAGGACAGCCCGGCCGGCTGGCACGCGCTGAATGACATCGAGACCTTGATCGGCCTCGGCGGCACCTACCAGTGGTACGAAGACGGTGTGCTGCGCCAGATGACCTTGACCTTCGATCTCGGCAAGGAAGGCATCCAGGGCACCTATGCGCTGGTGAGCAACGACAGCAAGGAGTCCGGCACCTTCAACAGCACGCCCAACAACCCCGCCATCGGATGGGCCTACATCCTTCTCCAGCCGACGGGCGGTGCGCCGCGGCCATTGATTTTCTCCGGGATGCTGACCGACGCAGATTGGAAGGTCCTCGTGGCCTTGCTCAACGAGGTGGGCCAGAGCGGACCGATCGAGCCGCCGTTCCCGATCGTTCGGGCCTAGTTGCCGCAGGGGCTTCGCACTGCCGCACGGCGTTTCGCACCKGCCGCCCTCGTGAGGGACATGACGGGCCGAGCATGGCGGACACCACAACACCGCTGGCCAGCCTGAAGGAGATCCCCGTGAGCGTAGGCGTCATGTCGCCGATGTCCCACTTCGGACCCATGGGTCACTACGGCTCGATGGGCCACATGGGATCCCCGGGCGCCACGCATGCCGGTGGCTGCCACCCGGTCGACGAGTCGGCCGACGTGCAATTG
>NZ_JBFUFP010001644.1:0-786 GCF_056403375.1 Rhizobacter sp. P2_H2 | reverse complement strand
GCATGGGCCTGCTCGAGGCGATCCCGGACGCCGACATCATTGCGCGTGCCAGGACGGCTCCGGATGCCGACGGCGTCCAGGGCATCGCGAACTACGCGTATGACCCGGAGACCGGCAAGGTGCGCCTGGGCCGCTACGGCTGGAAGGCCTCGAAGGTCAGCCTGCGCCACCAGGCATCGGCGGCCGCGCTGCTGGACATGTCGGTCACCTCGCCGGTCTACCCGAACCGCGACTGCCTGTACGGTCCGGCGAAGTGCAGCACCGCGAACCGCGTCGACCCCGGCCTGACGGAAGACGCGCTGAAGCTGCTGGAGCGCTACGTGGCCCTGCTGGCCGTGCCGGCGCAGCGCAGCGTCGCGAGCGGCTACCCGAAGGGTGTCACTCCGCTGGCCGCGCTGAACCCGGACGTCAACAAGATCGCCGCCGGCGCCACGGTGTTCAACACCATCAAGTGCTCGACCTGCCACGTGACGGAGATGACGACCGGCTCCACCAGCGAGTTCCAGGAAGCGCGCGACCAGAAGATCAAGCCCTACACCGACATGCTGCTGCATGACATGGGCACGGATCTGGCCGACGGCCTGACCGAAGGTCTCGCGACCGGCAGCATGTGGCGCACGTCGCCGCTGTGGGGCATCGGCTACACCGAACTGGTCGCCGGCAAGGACGTGAAGGTCGGCTACCTGCACGACAGCCGCGCCCGCACGCTGACCGAAGCCATCGTGTGGCACGGCGGTGAAGGCAAGGCCAGCCGCGATCGCTTCATCGCGCTGAGCAAGACCGACC
>NZ_JBFUFP010001643.1:0-786 GCF_056403375.1 Rhizobacter sp. P2_H2 | reverse complement strand
CCCATCGACAGCCCGGTCACGTAGATGCGCTTCGGATCGACCCGGTAGGTCTTGATCGCATGCGCCAGCATGCCGGCGGTGTCGTTGCCGTTCCACCAGCCGCGGCTGTCCTGCGGCGAGACGACGATGAAGCATTCACGCCCGGCTGGCATGTCGAAGCACATGTCATTGTTGGCGGCGATCAGCTTCGGCGGACCATGGCGCTTGACGTTGTCGAGTTGCGAACCGTTGGCCGCGCCGGTCTCGCCGGCGCCGTGGAAGAACACCATCAGCGGGTACGTCTTGCCACTGCCTGTGTAGTCGGCCGGCAGGTACTCCCAGTACCAGACCGGCAGCGTGCCGTCGAGCGAGGTGAAGCTCTTCTTCAGCTGGCGCTCGGAGGGCTTGGTGGCCTGCGCAGGCGGGGGCGGGTCGACGTTGCCGGAAGGAGCGCCGGTCGTGCTGCTGTCATCGCCACCGCCGCCGCAGCCCGCCAACAGCAGGCCGAAGGTGATCGTCGTCGCAAGGCGCAGGTTCATGGCACGGACTCCCGAGGGCTCATCCATCGGAAAGCAAGGGATGCGCCTTGCGGTTTCGCGGGGAGATCGGCCTGGTTTGCGACGATTTGCGGCAATCCCTCACACGGCCTGTCGCCCTATGCGATGCGCGGTGTCTCGACGCGCACGTCACCGCACTGCGCCCGGTGCCGCAGCGCGTGGTCCATCAGCACGAGCGCCAGCATCGCCTCGGCGATCGGCGTGGCGCGGATGCCGACGCAGGGGTCGTGGCGGCCGTGCGTCTGCACGA
>NZ_JBFUFP010001642.1:0-786 GCF_056403375.1 Rhizobacter sp. P2_H2 | reverse complement strand
GTTGCGCGGCGGGTGAGGAACAGCCCAGCAGCTACTCCTTCACCGAACCGGTCATCCCCGACACATAGTGCTCGACGAAGAACGAGTAGATGAAGGCGACAGGCAGCGACCCGAGCAACGCCCCCGCCATCAGCGAGCCCCAGTGGTACACATCCCCTTCCACCAACTCCGTGATCACCCCCACCGGCACCGTCTTCATCTCCGACGACGAGATGAAGGTCAGCGCGTAGATGAACTCGTTCCACGACAGCGTGAACGCGAAGATGCCGGCCGAGATCAGCCCCGGTACTGCCAGCGGCAGCACGATCTTGATCAGGATCTGCCAGCGGCTCGCGCCATCGATCAGCGCGCATTCCTCCAGCTCATACGGGATCGAGCGGAAATAGCCCATCAGCAGCCAGGTGCTGAACGGGATCAGGAAGGTCGGGTACGACAGGATCAGCGCCATCCGGGTGTCGAACAGCCCGAGCTGAAAAATGATCGCCGCCAGCGGGATGAACAGGATCGACGGCGGCACCAGGTAGGCCAGAAAGATCGCCGCCCCCGCCGGCTTCGCACCCTGGAACCTCAGCCGCTCGATCGCGTACGCCGCGAGCACCGAAGCCACCAGCGACAGGATCGTCGACGTCACCGACACCAGCACCGTGTTCCACAGCCACTCCGGATACGCCGTCTCGAACAGCAGCTTGTGGAAATGCGCAAACGTCGGCTTGATGATCCAGAACGGGTTGCCGGTGCGCGCCAGCAACTCCTCGTTCGGCTTGAACGAGGTCACCACCATCCAGT
>NZ_JBFUFP010001641.1:0-788 GCF_056403375.1 Rhizobacter sp. P2_H2 | reverse complement strand
CCCGACGACCAGGTCGTGATTGCGGTCGAGATAGCGCATCTGATTGCGCAGTGGCACCGCGCCCTGCTGCGCTAGCTGATTGGGCGAGCCGCCATCACGCCGGAACTTGCGCTGAGGACTCGGACGCGCGGCCTCGTAGTGGGCCAACAKCGTTCGGCTGCGCAGGCGGCTCAAGCCACGCTGTGGGTCGAACCACGCAAGAAGGCGGTCGACGGGATTGAGGCGGGCGGTCATCGATCGAGGCGCGCGACCGAGAAGCGCAAGCCGCCAATGGTCGGCGCACCAGACGCGCGAGCGCCTTCGGCGCGGACGCGATCTTCCCACTCCCTGCGGCCAGCGCGGATCTCGGACAGATCTTCACTGCGGAAGACGCGGTCGCCGAGGCGCGCTTCCTTGCCGAGGAGGACATCGGTTTCGGCCTGCAGGTATGCGGCCAGCATGGTGGTTGCATGAATGCTCATGCAGCCATGCTCTGCAATCGGCTGTCACATTTTTAGGGGAGGAATGCGACAACGTTCCGCGCCGCAAATGGACTATGAACATTCGGAACGCGCTGCCGATCTGCGGACTAATGGCGTTTCGGGAAGAATCGACAACGAAATGCGGCTCGGTGCGAGCGGAGTCCTTTAAATCCACAATCCGCACATGATTACACCCAACCCATTTATAAATACCCCTCGCGCCAAGATAGCGTATCGGACCAAGAAGCCCCCCTATATTTTCCCGCTCACCATTCCTCAGCCAGGCTCGAATACCACGCTTATACTTTCCCCAGGGGTGAGATGCAA
>NZ_JBFUFP010001640.1:0-789 GCF_056403375.1 Rhizobacter sp. P2_H2 | reverse complement strand
GTTCATCGGCGTGCGGATCTCGTGGCTCACCATCGCGAGGAACTGCGACTTGGCGCGGCTCGCCTGCTCGAGGCTGTCGACCATCTCGCGCGCCGAGCGCACCGCGATGCTCATGCGGTTGCGCAGCCGCTCGATCACCAGGCCCGTCACCGACAGGTAGGCGCCGAGCACGTACATCGTCGCGGCGATCGCGAGCCGCTCGAGCCACTGCACCGCGGCCGGCTCCCAGGTCCACAGCCACAGTGCGTAGACCAGGTAGGCGACCACCGCCACGTGGTTGAACCAGAATGCGCGCCGGAAGCCGAAGCCGACCTGGTCGGCCACCCGCATCAGCAGCAGGTAGGCGAAGAAGAGGTTGGATTTCTCGAGGTAGTGCAGGTTCGCGATCCACACCAGCACGTCGACGTGGAACAGCAGCAGGCTCAGGTCGAGCCGGCCGGTGCGCTTCCAGCCGATGCGCAGCGCGATCCAGCCGAGCGCGGCGTACAGCAGGTTGATGCCGATCAGCGCGAGCTGCAGCGGCGCGAGCACCGTGCCCTCGCGCCACGCCTGCAGCACGACCATCAGGCAGACGATCACGAAGCCGACGGCGCGGATCGCCGGGATCTGGACGGTGTGGACTCGGCGCGCGTTCGCAGCCTTGCGCGCGGCCAGTTCGCCGGCCTCGAACGCGAGGCCGGGCTCGTCGCCGGGACCGGGGGCTGTCGTCTCCACGTCGCGCCTTTGCGGTGATGCGCTTTGCTGGGTGTGCGGAGGATGGTACGCGGTCCTACAACGCAACAGGGCCCG
>NZ_JBFUFP010001639.1:0-791 GCF_056403375.1 Rhizobacter sp. P2_H2 | reverse complement strand
AGCTCGGGTCCTGCCCATCGGTGAAGTAGGCCTTGAACAGCGCATGCTTCAGCGCGAGCTGCCGGCCCTCGAGCCCGGCCCAGTGCAGCAGCCGGTGCGCATCGAAGGTGTTGTAGATGCGCCCGCGCAGGTCCATGCGGAACGTGAAGCCGAGCGCCGCGCCGCGCGCGCGGATCGCCTCGCCGCTCTGCGCGCGCTGCTCGGCGCTCGCGCCGTACTTCTGCATCAGGTGCTCGCCGATGTCCTGGCCCTGCGGCCCCATGTCGGGGTTCAGTTCGAAGGGCTGGAAATGCAGGTCCACCTTCACGGTGTCGCCGAGCCGGGCAATGCCCTCTTCGAGCGACTTGAGCCCGATGGCGCACCACGGGCAGGAAACGTCGGAGACGAAATCGATCTTCATGCCCCGATTGGATCAGGCACACGATCCCCTGGCGTGCCGGCGGGGCATTCCAGGGGCTGCGAGATCAGCCGAACATCTTCTGCAGGCGCTCGTTCATCTGCTGCGGCGTCAGGTCTTCCTTGTGCGTCGAGATGAACCACTGGTGGCCGAACGGGTCGATCAGGTGCCCGCTGCGGTCGCCCCAGAACTGGTCGGCCACCGGCATCGTGATTCGTGCGCCCGAGGCCACTGCCTGGTTGACGATCGCATCGGTGTCGGGCACGTACAGCAGCGCCGAGGTCGACGAGCCACCGAGCGTCAGCGGGCTCAGCGCCTGGTGCTCCGGCCGCTCCTCGGTCAGCATGAACTGCGCGCTGCCGACCTTCAGCTCGGCGTGCATGATCTTGGCGTC
>NZ_JBFUFP010001638.1:0-793 GCF_056403375.1 Rhizobacter sp. P2_H2 | reverse complement strand
AGCGCAGGGTGCGGCTCGTGCGCCCGCAGCACCAGCTCGACGGCGTCGCGCGCGGCCTTCAGCGCCGGGTCGTCGAGCATGCGCTCGCGGTACAGCGGCGCAAAGCCGGCGGCGGTCAGCAGCGTGTTGCGCTCGCGCAGCGGCACCTCCAGCGCCTCGGCCAGGTGCAGCACCATCGCGCGGCTCGGCGCCGCGCGGCCGGTTTCGACGTAGCTCAGGTGGCGGGTGGAGATGTCGGCGTCGCTGGCCAGGTCGAGCTGGCTCAGGCGGCGGCGCTGCCGCCATTCGCGCAGCAGGGCGCCGACCGGCGTCATGCGGGAACCGCCTTGCGCTCGACGATGCGCGGCAGCCGCACCACCGCGCGCAAGCCGCGCGGCTGCACCGGCTGCAGCTCGACGGTGCCGGTGTGGCGCTCGACGATCTCCTTGACGATCGCGAGGCCCAGCCCGCAGCCGTTGCCCTCGTGCGTCGCACGGGCGAAGCGGTCGAACACCCGCTCGCGGTCGGCCTCGGCGATGCCCGGGCCGTTGTCCTCGACCTCCAGCACCGCCTGGCTGTCCTGGGCCGACAGCCGCACCGTGACGACGCTGCCGTCGCCGGCATAGYGGATCGCGTTGTCGACCAGGTTGATCAGCGATTCGCGCAGCAGCAAGGCATTGCCGTGGATCTCGATCGGTTTCTCGTCGCCTTCGTCGAGTCCGAGGTCGACGCCCGCATGCCGGCCGCGCGGCACCAGTTCGGCCGTCACCTCGCTCGCGAGCCGCCGCAGGTCGACGCGCGTGCGGCCCTGCGC
>NZ_JBFUFP010001637.1:0-795 GCF_056403375.1 Rhizobacter sp. P2_H2 | reverse complement strand
ATGATGGCCCGCTGAACGCCGAACAATCGCAGCTGCGCGCCGGCCAGGCCTGGCGCTTCACCACCCGCCTGCGCCAGCCGCACGGCAGCGTCAACCCGGGCGGCTTCGACATCGAGCTGATGCTGTTCGAGCAAGGCGTGCGCGCCACCGGCTACGTGCTCGACGGCCACGCCGAGCTGCTCGACCCCGCCGCCGCTCACCCGATCGAGCGCCTGCGCCAGCGCGTGCGCGACCGGCTGTATGCGCAGGTCGGCGATCCGCAGGCGGCCGGCGTGCTGGCCGCGCTGGCGGTCGGCGACCAGTCCGCGATAGCGCGCGCCGACTGGCAGCTGTTCCGCACCACCGGCATCGCCCACCTCGTCAGCATCAGCGGCCTGCACATCACGATGTTCGCGTGGCTCGCCGCACGGCTGGCCGGCGCGCTGTGGCGGCGCTCGGCGCGCGCGATGCTGTGGCTGCCGGCGCCGCTGGCTGCGCGCTGGATCGGCCTCGCGGCGGCGATGGGCTATGCGCTGTTCGCCGGCTGGGGCGTGCCGGCGCAGCGCACCGTGTGGATGCTCGCGGTCGTCACGCTGCTGCAGGCCGGTGCGCGCCGCTGGCCGTGGCCGCTGGTGCTGCTGGCCGCCGCCGTGGTCGTCAGCGCCTGCGATCCCTGGGCGCTGCTGCAGCCGGGCTTCTGGCTGTCGTTCATGGCTGTCGGGCTGCTGATGGCGTCCGAGCCGGTGCAGGCCATCGCGGCGCCGGCCGCGCCCGCGAGCCGGCTCGGCGCCGCGTGGCGCAGCCTGCGGGCCGGCC